>NZ_BAAAPN010000052.1:0-45236 GCF_039531165.1 Nostocoides vanveenii
GGCCGAGCAGGCGGCCCCTGCTCGGTAACCCACGAGTGTTTGTGAGTGAGGCCCCGGCCCGCAACCGACTCAACCATCCTGAGCGGTCACTCCATACGGTCTAAGAGACAACCTCCACGATTCGGGGGGAACCACAGACCGGCTCGCAGGCGCCGCAGCCGACGCACTCGTCCGGGTGGATGTAGAGCGACCGGCCGCCCTCGTAGATGCAATCGACCGGGCACTCCTCGACGCATGCTCTGTCCTTGACGTCCACGCACGGCTGGGCAATCACATAGGTCACCAGGATCCTCCCATCACTCATTGCAATAGCAGTGCAAGCACTTTCGTTAAATACTCGTGCACTTGTAAATACTCTTTACCCCAAGGAGTTGCCATGAGAACGCCCGGCCTGCGTCCGGCATTCTGGGACGCCTGGCACCTGGCAGTCCCAAAGGATGCTGCTCGTCCTCCACGAGCGAGCCGACGCCGCCGGCAGGGCGGGCATACCGCTGACATGCTGACCCGGTGAATGTCGACCAGCCACTGCATGTCGACGGCGAGCGGCGCGGCCGCGGTGACCTATCGCGCCTTCCTCCCCCTCCGATCGCCATGAGGCCGGGCTCCTCGTCGCTGCCAGCCGGCATCGAGACGCAGGCGTCCGCGGTCGCCGCGTTCCTGGAACGTCACGGCCTTCCCGGACTCGTGGACATCCACACGCATTTCATGCCGGACCAGGTGCTCGCCAAGGTGTGGCACTTCTTCGAGTCGCTGGGGTCAGCCGAGCACCCGAGCGACCTGCGCTGGCCGATCACCTACAAACTCGACGAGGCCGATCGGCTCGCCGTTTTGCGCGCGTTCGGTGTGCGGCGGTTCACGGCCATGCTCTATCCCCACAAGCCGGACATGGCGCCCTGGCTTAACTCCTGGTCATCCGAGTTCGCTTCTCGCACACCGGATTGCGCGCACACGGCTACCTTCTATGCGGAGGCGGGGGCACCGGCATACGTGCTGGAAGCCGTGAATGCGGGTGCGGAAGTGTTCAAGGTGCACGTCCAGGTCGGGGGCTTCGACCCGGCCGATCCGGTGCTCGACCCCGTCTGGGGTCTGCTCGCAGAACGCGGCATCCCCGTCGTCATCCACGCGGGGAGCGGGCCGGAGCCCGGTCGGTATACCGGTCCGGACCCCATCCGCACGATGCTCGCACGTCACCCGCGACTGACACTGGTGATCGCACACCTCGGGATGCCGGAGTATCCGGAATTCCTCGACATCGCTGCTGCCCATCCTCATGTCCACCTCGACACCACGATGGCCTTCACCGACTTCACCGAGGCGCTGATGCCGCTTCCGCGGGACCTGCTGCCGCGTCTGGGCGATCTCGGTGACCGGATCGTGCTCGGGAGCGACTTCCCGAATATCCCCTACCCCTATCTCCACCAGTTGGAAGCGATCGAGCGCCTTGACCTCGGGCGTGACTGGCTGCGAGCCGTCCTATGGGACAACGGGGTTCGCCTCCTGGCCGCGCCGGGATGAGTTAACCGAGAGTTTGTGGAAGGTGCCGTTCCCGCCACGCACACCCGAACGGAATGCGACGAACCCCCCGCAGAAGCTCCTCGAGCAACTCGGCCTGGGCGCTGACACGGTCCACACCACGGTGACCTTCAACGGCAACGACTTGCCGATCTACTCCTTCATCATCCACTTCGCGTTCGCGATCGGTTTCGGCGTGCTCCATTGCGTGGTCGCGGAGTACTACCCACGAATCACCCTGTGGCAAGGCGCAGCGTTCGGATTCGCCGTCTGGGTGGTCTTCCACTCGTCCCCGCGTCGAGCTGATCCGCGGGCGCCGTCACGCCACGGTGATGGGCTGGCCGTGCGGCGAACCGCGCTGGGGCGTCGGGTGGACGCAGACGGGACGTCCCCGGCCGCGAGCGACTAGGAGAGTCTCCAGGGCACGGCCCCGCGCGTCCATCTCGCCCAGTTCGCTGCCTTCGGCGTGGCCCTCGCCATCGTCAGGTGCGTGGTCGCCCGCCATGGCCCCACCCTCTCACTCAGGGGCGAGCAAGGAGGCCGACTTCGACACCGAGGTCGGCGATGGCGCGGCTCTGCCACGAGCGTGGCGTCAGGTGGGCGATGGCCTCGGGGTCGACGGCGCAGATGAGCAGTCGCCGGGGCATCGGGGTGACCACCCGGCCGATCCAGAAGAGCTTGACGGCTTCGGCGACCAACTCCGCGCGCTGCGCGGGGGTCGCCGGGCCCGCAGCCGTCCAGGCCTGCACCAGCACCGAGTTGTCGGTCGCGACGCCGTCGATCCCCACCTGGGCGCCGCTGGGATGACTGATGCGGCGCGGCGCGAGATCGAGACCGAGGCGCCGCCCGAGCTGGGCGATGACATCTCCGTTCGACGCGGCCGTCGGTGCTGCGGCTCGCGCGCGGGCCGGTGCGCGCATGACTGGCGCAGGCAGGTCGAGGTCGAGCATCGACGCGCTCAGGACGTCGGGGCCGGAGATCAATCGGTTGACGATCAACCCGTGCGGGCCGGTGAGGCGCTCGATGATTCCCTCGGTGGCGAGCGCATGGCAGATGGTGTTGACCGTCTGCCGAGGACGCACGCCACTGCGCCTGGAGAGCTCGACGTCATCGAGCGGCCGTGTGCTCGTCCGGATGGCGGTGAGCACTCGCTCCCGGCGCGAGGCGAACATCTCGTTGTCCACGGGGCCAGCCTTCACCGCGACCGGTCGACCGCGCAACCCGGGGTCGGATGCTCCGTCAGGCGTCCGGCCACCCGTCGAGCAGGTGATGAAACTACGCAAGACACCCCTGGGCTATCTGACGACGATCGGCGCCAAGAGTGGGGCGGAACGGACCGTGCCGCTGCGCCTCTTCACCGATAGCCCCCGACTCCTGGCTCGTGGTCGCCAGCCTCGCTGACTCACCGCAGAACCCAGCCTGGCTGCACAACCTGCGCGCCCACCCCGACCAGGTGCGGTTGCGTGTCGGTGCTGCCACCTTCACGGTCACGCCGACCACCCTCCCGCGAGCGGAGCGCGATGAGGTCTGGGAACGCATCGTCACGGAGGCGCCGGACTTCGCGAACTATCAGCGCAGCACCGACCGGGTCATCCCGGTGGTGCGGCTGACCCGTGGTGCCTGACCCCCCTCAGCACAGCAGGGATTGCGCCCTCACCGCCCCGGCCCTGGCGCCATTTTTGACTAGACTGATTGGATCAATCCGTCGTCACCGAACGCCGGCACCCTCCGGACCCGAGGAGCAGGACATGACCCTCGTCATCGTGGGAGCCGGCCTCGCCGGCGCGAGCGCTGCCACCGAACTGCGGGAGCGCGGGCATACGGGAACCATCATGCTCATCGGCGCCGAGGAGCACGAGCCCTACGAGCGTCCGCCGCTGTCGAAGGGCTACCTAATGGGCAAGGAGCCGCTCACGAAGGCCCTTGTCCACGACCGCGATTGGTATGCCGATAACGACATCGACCTGCGCCTCGGCACGCGCGTCACCGCGATCGACGCGGTCGGCCGTACGGTCTCGGTGGGTGAGGAGCAGGTGCCGTATGCCGCCCTCCTCCTCGCCACCGGCTCGCAGCCGCGGCATCTGGCGGTGGCCGACAAGGCCGGCCCGCCGGTCGCCTACCTGCGCACCATCGAGGACAGCGAGCGGCTGCGCGGCGCCCTGACGCAAGGGGCCAGGATCGCGATCGTCGGCGCCGGGTGGATCGGGCTGGAGGTCGCTGCGGCTGCGCGCGAAGCCGGCTGCACGATGACGGTCTACGAGAGCGCGGAGCTGCCCCTGCTACGTGTCCTCGGGCCGGAAGTGGCACAGGTCTTCGCCGACCTGCACCGGGCGCACGGGGTGGACCTGCGGCTCGGGACGTCGGTCACGGCCGCGGATATGGCCGAGGCAGATCTCATCGTCGTCGGGATAGGCGCGATCCCCGACACGGCCCTTGCCGAACAGGCCGGCCTCGACGTCGACAATGGCGTCCTCGTCGATGCCACGCTGCGCACGAGCGACCGCAACATCTATGCCATCGGCGATATCGCCAACCATGAGCATCCGGGACTCCGCCGGCGGATTCGGGTCGAACACTGGGACACGGCGATCGAGCAGGGCAAGGTCGCGGCGCACAACCTCCTCGGCGCCGACGAGACCTACCGGCGGCTGCCGTACTTCTTCACCGACCAGTACGACCTGGGGATGGAGTATTTCGGCAATGTCGGGCCCGAGGGCTACGACCGCGTCGACATCGAGGGCTCGACCGATGTCGCCAATGGCGATGCCTTTCGTGCCTACTGGGTCAAGGACGACATGGTCGTCGCGGCCATGCACGCCAACGACTGGGATGCCACCGACACCCTGCGCGACAGTATCGGCCAACCACAACCGTCCGCGTCCTGACGCCGGCGGCGCATGCCAGCATGCGTCGCATGACACGTGCGCCCGTTGCCGCTCTCGCGGTGGCAGTGGCCGGGTCGGCCGCGCTCTCCGGTCGCCTCCTCGCGGCCGGCGTCTATCGCCGGCTCAACACAACCGCTCTCCCCGGCCCGTATGCCGTTCGCCCCGACGCGCTGCACACTCACCGCAGCGCGACGATCGTCGACCTGCACTGCGACGCGTTGCTGTGGCGTCGTGACCTCGCGCAGCGTCGTCGCTCCGGCCACCTCGATCTGCCGCGCCTGCGCGCGGGAAATGTTGCGCTGCAAGTGTTTGCGGTGACCAGTCACGCTCCGATGGGCTTGAACTTCGAGCGCAATCACCCTCGTCGCGACCTGGTGACCGTCCTGCAGATCCTTCAGGGCCGGCCGGTGCCGACGTGGAGGAGCCGCGTCGCCAGGGCGCTCGACGCCTCCGATCGGCTGCACGCCTTGGCCGCCGCGGATGCGGGCCTGCGGATCGTTCGCACGCGGGCGGACCTGGAGGCTCTCGTTGCCGCGCGCACTGCGGATCCCCGGACAGTGAGCGGCTTGTTCGCCATCGAAGGCGCGCACGCCCTAGACGGCCGGCTCGACGGCCTCGATGAGTTGGTGGCCGCGGGCTTCCGGATGATCGGGCTGCAGCACTTCTTCGACAACGACGCCGGCGGGTCATCGGCGGGCGTGGGCAAGGGCGGCCTGACCGACTTCGGTCGTGAGCTGATCGGCCGGATGGAGACGGCCGGAGTGGCGCTCGACCTGGCGCACTCCTCTGCGGCCGTCATCGATGAGGCCCTGCGCATTGCGACGAAGCCGGTCGTCGTGTCGCACACCGGAGTTCGCGGAACCTGCGACAACTCCCGCAATCTCTGGGACGACCAATTGCGCGGCGTCGCCGCCACCGGCGGCGCGGTCGGCATTGCGCTCTTCGAGCATGCCGTCGGCGGGACGGGAGTCGACGCGGCAGCGCGAGCCATGCGGCATACGGCCGATGTGATCGGTGTCGAGCATGTGGCTCTGGGCACCGACTGGGACGGAGCCATTTCCTGCGCCGTCGACGCGAGCGGGCTGTGCGTGTGACGGAGGCGATGCTGGACGTGGGATTCAGCGGCGACGACGTGCACGCCCTCCTCGGGGGCAACGCGCTGCGCGTCCTACGCGCCACCTTGCCCGAGGGGCCGGCGACGCGCCACCACCCGCACCGTCACCGGCAACGACGCCGACCCGCGCTACCGGATCCCCGAACCCATGGCCCGGCTCGTCCGGTTCCGCGACCGGCAATGCCGCTTCCCCGGCTGCGCGATCAGCTCCCGCTTCTGCGACCTCGACCACGTCACCCCATGGCCCGACGGGCCCACCAGCCCAGCGAACCTGATAGCCCTGTGCCGGCGACACCACCGGCTCAAGCAGTCACCCGGCTGGACGGTCGCGATCCACCCCGACCGAACCGTCACCTGGACCGACCCCATCGGCCGCACCCACACGAGCTATCCCAGGGACCACCTCGGCATCGCCGACGACTGGCGAAGCCTGCCCAGTGCCGACTCGACCGGACCCAACCGCAACGCGGAAGCTCCCCGTCCGGCTCCGGCCGTCCCGTGCGAGATGCCACCCATGCCCGGCGAGACCGCTGATGCCCACCTCAGCCCGCTCGAAGCACACCTGACACGACTCCTGGCTGCGTGAGCGGGCAGTCGGGTCGAAAAGGTCTTGGCACATGAAGTGCCCATCGAGCGAAAGCGCGGGCGGCCCGATGGCGTGCGTGACGGGGCGGCGGATCACGGGTGCAGGCGCGCGCTCTTGATGACCTTGTCGACGGCATTCTTCGGGCCGTGAAGCGCGAGGCCGACCAAGTCGAGCTCGGCGGAAAGCACGGCCGCGACGGCGGGGCGGTTGGCCGCGTCGTAGCCAGTCGCGAACATCTCGCGCGTATAGACCGCGAGCGGAATCCCCCGCGGCACCGCCCGGTCGCGCGCGGACGTCAGCACCTCGCCGCTCGCCTCGAAGACAAGCACGGGAATGCCGAGCAGGGCGAGATACGGCGTGGCGTCGCGATCGGCATACCGCTGGCCGACGAGGTGCGGATGGGCGGCGGCGATCCCGGCACTGAGGAAGGCGGTGACATTCAACTGCTGCCACGGCACCAGGTCGTCGCGGACGGCAATCGCAACCTTGGTGTCGAAGGGCGGACTCAGCGGGTCGCGCAGTACTGCCTGGTCGGACACCGCGCACTACTTCTGGACGGTCGTTGGGATCGCTGAGCGGCGGAAGGAGGCTGTCCGGGGATCTCGGCCATGGATCGACCGCATCCCGTCCAGCCCCTTGTCGCGTGCGGACGGTTGCGCCTCAGGCCGTTTCGCCGAGGGCCGCCGCGCGCGTGAACCACGGCTCCGCCTCGTCACCACGGCCCTGACGCTTCAGCGTGCGAGCGAGCAGCAGCGCGGCGTAGCCGTCGCTGGCGTCCCGCTCGAGGAGATCGCGGGCGGCCCGCTCGGCGCGGCCGAGTTGGGCGGAGTGGTAGTAGGAGCGCGCGAGCAGCTGGCGCGCGTCACCGAGACCGTATGCCGGCGCGTCCTCGCCCAGAAGGCTCTCGAATTCGCGGGCGGCATCGGCATACTGCCGCTGCTCGAAGAGCAGGGTGCCGGTGCGGTAGCGGTCATACGCAGTCAACTGCATGGTGGGCCCTCGGGTCGGGACGGTGGATACCGTCGGGGGTATTAACGAAGCCCGAAGGGGCGGCATTCCTGGGCAGTTTGCGCCATCACACGGCGCGGGTGAGGAAGATGCTGTTCGGGTCGAGCAGATAGCTGCCGAAGGGCGGGCACTCCACAAACCCGGCGGCCCGATAGAGACGGTGCGCGGGCGCGAAGTACGCCATGCTGCCGGTCTCCAAGGACAGCCGGGCAATGCCGCGCTCGCGTGCGTCCTCGACCAGCCGGCCGAGCATGATCCGAGCCAGACCCTGCCCTCGGTGTCCGGGCGCGACCCGCATGCTCTTGACCTCCTCATGCGCCGACTCGATCGCCGCGAGTGCGCCCGTCACGGCGATCTCATCGGCGATCGTGCCGACCCATACGCGAACGCCAGGCGCCTGCAGCCCGCTCAGGTCCAAGGCGTGCCGGCTCTCCGGCGGCGCGGTCGGCGCCATGTCGTCCAGGTGCGCCTGGAGGAAGTCGGCCAGCCAGGGGTCGCCGAAGTCGGCCCGTTCGATCCGCACTCCGTCCAAACGCACGCCGAGACCCTACGTCCGCGCCCGTGCACGCCGCGAGTGGACGATTCGCTGCGTGACCGCCGACTCAGCCTCGCCCCCGGCCCGGCCGTGGGCCAGCGCTCGCCCCGACGCTTCCTTCACGTATGCCGGCACCCCCGCCCCCGGCCCGCGACTTCCATCGCAGCATCCCCGGGTATACCGTGACTCCCCTCATCGACCTCCCCGACCTCGCGCGCCGCTGGGTGTGGCCTCGGCACAAGTCAAGGATGAGTCGGACCGCTTCGGCCCGCAGGCCTTCAAGGTGCTCGGCGCGTCGTGGGCGGTCAACCGCGCGCTGTGTCAGGCCGTCGGCCGGGCGCCGGCCACGACCTTGGCGGGGCTGCAGGAGGTGGCGCGCACACGGCATACGTGCCTGGTCACGGCGACCGACGGCAATCACGGGCGCGCCTTGGCCAGGCTGGCGCGTCATCTCGGCGTGGTGGCCCGCATCTAGGTCCCGGGTGGGCTTCCGGCGAGCACGATCGATGTGATCGCCGGGGAGGGTGCCGAGGTCATCGACACCGGGCTGATCTATGACGCAGCCGTGCATCAGGCGGCGGGCTCGATCGGCGCCCACCTCGATGGCCGGCCTCAACGGCGGGACCGTCTCTGCGACCGCCTGGCCAGTGATCCGATCCGGACTCGATGCCGGCATCGGCGTGTCCGAGGCCTCCTGGGCATTGAATCTCTTGCGCGACAACGGGATCGGTGCGGGCCCGTGCGGCGCGGCGTCGCTTGCGGGCGTCGATGCGGCTCTCGCCGAGCCCGATGGCCGGGCGAGTCTGAGGATGGGTCCCGCGACGCACGTCATCCTGATCAGCACGGAAGGAGCGGCCGCCAATGCCGGATTCGACCCGCGTTGACCGCCTGATCGGATGGCGGCGCGACCTGCACCAGCGACCCGCAACGGCGTTCGCCGAGGACGAGGCCGCCGCCTATGTCGCGGACGTGCTACACGGACTCGGCTTCGACGTAGCCACGGGCATCGGCGGGACTGGCGTGGTGGGGTCGCTGACCCTCGGCCGCGGCGGCCGCGTCATCAGGCTGCGCGCGGACCTGGACGGCCTCCCGCTTGACGAGGTGCCCGGGCGGGCATACGGCTCGCGCAACGCGGGCGCGATGCATGCGTGCGGGCACGACGGGCACATGGCCATGGTGCTCGGTGCAACGGCGGAGCTCGCCCACCTCGCGAACGCCGAGGGTGGCCCGGACGGCGTGGTGCGCGCCGTCGTGAGCTATACCCGGGAGTTCGCGCCCACGGTCAATGACGTCGGGCTTATCGCACTGGTCGTTGCCGCCGCCCGCGAGGCCCTCGGGAGCGTCCGGGTCACGGGCGAGGCACCGGCGATCACGGCGAGCGAAGATTTCGGTGTTTTCGGCGGCCACATTCCCGCGTGCTTCGCGTTCGTCGGCAATGGCACCGAGCCCGGCCGCGGGGGCACACCGCTGCACAGCCGCGACTACGACTTCAACGACGACATCCTCACCACCGGCGTCGACTACTACCTTGCCGTCGTGTCCGCCGTCCTGCGGGCTGACGCGATCAGGCCGTCGTGATCGAGTCGCTGCGCATCCCGGCAGCGCGACGAGCGGCCAGCCGCGCCTTCTGATGGAGGACGGTGTATTTCGGGTCCTTGGCCGACTCGATGCCCGCCTCGACCACCGCGGACCGGGTGTAGGCCGATCCCGCCATCAAGGCCAGACCCGAGAGCGCCGCACCGATCCGGTTGCGGCCGAGCACCGTCGCCCCCAGCGCGCCACCGATGGTCAACACCTCGGCGGCCCTGGCGAGCCGGCCAGGCCGGCCGTGCGCGAGCGGCTCGGCGATCTCGCCGAGCCGCCTGGCCATCAGGTGGTATGCCGTGACATCCGTCGCCGCCCCCATCAGCGCCAGCCGCCGCACCTCGCTCGTCTGCGCTGGCGGCGTGGTGATCATGGCCAGCCCGCACGACGCGGCCAGCGCCGAGCCGGTGAACACGAACGGCAGCTCTCGGTAGCTTTCCTGCCACAACGGGGTGGCTGTGTCCGACAAGAGCACGGCTGTATAGGCAGCCAGCGGCGCCGCGAAGGCGGCGCTGCCGACGCTCGACACGGGTGCGGCTACCTTCACGCCGGCCCCGATGGCCTTCTGCGGCAAGGAATCCCCACGTCCTACGCCGAGAAGATCTGCCGCTTCGACTGCGAACGCGAGCCCGGCGCTTGCGCTGAAGGCACTGAAGATCCACGTCCCCACCGACATCGGCGAGGTCAGCTTGACCGTGCGCATCATGTTGAGGAAACGCTCAGGGCGGCCGAGGTCGGCGACCAGCGCCCCGCCCGACAGGCCGACCGCGGCCATCGCTCCCAGCCGCGCGTTGCGGCGCAGCACGTCATAGCCACAGGCGTGCGCCCACGCCCCGATCAACCCGGACCCGGCGGCCAGGCCACCCAGGAAGAAGTAGGCCGGGATCTCGTTTCCCCAGGGTGCGGGTTTGACGATATGTCGCCCGTAATAGCTGGCAAACTGGGCATCCGGCACCATCACATTGGGATCGCGACGGCGACCCTCGCCACCGCTACGGCGGCGACGACGGGGCAACTCCGGCCCGCGGTCGGCGTCGAAAGCATTGACGGTCATCGGCGCCTGCCGAGGAAGGCGAAGGCGGCAGCGGCGAGCAAACCGGTCGCGGCGAAACCGGCTGCGCGGAACATCTCGGGCAACCGAGCGGTGGCGACGATTGGATCCGGCGGCAAGCCGTAGACCTCCGGCTCGTCCACGAGCAGGAAGACCGAGCCCGTCCCCCCGACCCCGTCATGCTCATTGCCGCCATAGACGCGAGCCTCGGTCAGCCCCTGGGCGTGCAGCACCTCGACCCGCTCGTGCGCCCGCCGGCGCATCTCGTCGTGATCGCCGAACTGTATCGAGGTCGTCGGGCAGGCCTTGGCGCACGCCGGCGTCAGGTCGGCGTCGAGCCGGTCGTAGCACAGCGTGCACTTCTGCGCGACGCCTACCCGCTCGGCAGAACGCTTGTCGGGCAAGGGTTCTCGCCGCTCGATCACCCCGAAAGGGCAGGCCGGCACGCAGTAACCGCAGCCATTGCAGACATCCGCCTGCACCACGACCGTCCCGAACTCCGAGCGGAACAACGCCCCCGTCGGGCAGACGTCGAGGCACCCGGCATGCGTGCAGTGCTTGCACACATCGGACGCCATCAGCCACCGGAGGTCCGGCACCTCGGCGACCGCGGCCTCGTCCGGGGGGCGGGCGGACGGCATACCGAGATCGACGAGCGCGGCACCGCTGCGGCGGGCGTCGGCGATGCGATCGGCGGTCTGCTCGACAAAGGCGACATGCCGCCACGTCGTCGCACCGAGATCACCGGTGTTGTCGTAGCTCATCCCGAGGATCGACAGATCGCCGTCCATCGGCAGCGTGTTCCACTCCTTGCACGCCACCTCACAGGCCTTGCAGCCGATGCAGATCGAGGTGTCGGTGAAGAAGCCCTTGCGCGGCTGCCGATCGGTGCCCCAGCCTGCGTCGCGAGCCGGGTCGGTCGGTCCGGCGAGTTGCTCGTGCCAAAAGCCCATCAGCGTTCCTCCTCTGCGGGTGCCGGCGCGTGTCCCTCCGCGTCGGCCTCGGTGACGAGCGTGTTGTCGGTCATCACCGTTGCGCCGGAACGGGATTGGTATTCCTCGACAAGGCGAAGCAGCGCCTCGCCGCGGGGCCGACGCCCTGGCCGGATGTCGCACGAACCGGCCTTGCTCTCCTGGATCTGGACGTTCGGATCCAGGGCCACGCCGAGCAGGTCGTTCGCCGCGTCGCCCGAGACGACGGCCTCGCGGCCGATTCCCCAGTGGTACGGCAGTCCGATCTGGTGGACGGTATGGCCGCGGACCACCAGCGGCGTCATCCGGTCGGTCACCAAGACTCGCGCCTCGATCGCGGTGCGGGCCGAGATGATCGTCGCCCAGCCATAGGGTTCGAGACCGCGCTCGGCGGCCAGCGCCGGCGAGACCTCGCAGAACATTTCCGGCTGCAACTCCGACAAATAGGGCAGCCAGCGGCTCATGCCCCCAGCCGTATGGTGCTCGGTCAGCCGGTAGGTCGTGAACACATAGGGATAGACCTCCGAGCCGGGCTCGCCCGCCGACGGGCTGAAGAGATTGTCCTTGCGGGGGAAGACGATTCGCGTGGGGCTCTGCTGCTGCGGATAGAGCGGGTTGCGGACCGGACTCTCCTGTGGCTCGTAGTGCGTGGGCAGCGGTCCGTCGACCATGCCGCGCGGGGCGAAGAGCCAGCCTTTCCCGTCAGCTTGCATGATGAACGGATCGTCGCCGGCCAGCCCCGCCGCGCCACCCACACCGAGATCGGGACGATAGGACGGAGCCGTCGTGAGGGGGAAGTCGGGGACATCGTCGCCGGCCCAGGTGCCGCGATCCTCATCCCACCAGACATACCGCTTGCGCTCGCTCCACGGCTTGCCGTCCGGGTCGGCCGAGGCGCGGTTGTAGAGCAACCGGCGGTTCATCGGCCACGCCCAGCCCCAATCCAGGGCGACCTCGTTCTGCTCCTGTCCTGGCCTGCGGTTCATCGATCGGTTGACGCCACCGGCGAAGACGCCGGAGTAGATCCAGCAGCCGCCTGTGGTGGAGCCGTCGGCGCGCATCTCACCGAAGCCGTCAAGCGGCCGGCCGGCCTGGTCCCAGCTCAGATGCACGCCATTGATCTCGGTCAGGACGGCCTCGGGATCGATCTCACCCGAGGCGTCGAGCGGGTAGTCCCAGGTCAGATCGAGCAGCGGCCGGTCGCGCGGGTCTTCGCTGTCGCGCAATAGATGGCGGATTCGCTTGCCGAGTTCATAGAAGAACTCCAACTCGCTCTGGGCATCGCCCGGCGGGTCGATCGCCTTGTGGTGCCACTGGAGCAGCCGCTGAGTCTGGGTGAAGGTCCCGCCCTTCTCGGTGTGGTTGGCGGCCGGCAGGAAGAAGACCTCGGTGGCGATGTCCTCGGTCCGCAGCTCACCGGTTGCGAGTTCGGGGCCGTCCTTCCAAAAGGTCGCGGTCTCGATCAGGGCCAGGTCGCGCACGACGAGCCACTTCAGATGTGCCAGCCCCAGCCGCTGCTGACGCCCGTTGGCCGAGCCCACCGCGGGATTCTGGCCGAGCACGAAGTAGCCGTCGACCTCGTCGTCGAGCATGGCCAGGACGGTTTGGTAGGTCCCGTGCGCTCCGGAGATCCGCGGCAGATAGTCGTAGGCCCAGTCGTTCTCGGCCGTGGCAGCGTCGCCCCACCACGACTTCAATAGGCTGACCGCATAGGCATCGGCATCGGCCCAGAAGCCCTTCTGGCTCTTGCTCCCGATCGAGTCGATGTACTCCGCCCAGGTGTCGTGCAGGCCTGCCATCGGCATGGGGAGATAGCCGGGCAGGATGTTGTAGAGCGTAGGGATGTCTGTGGAGCCCTGAATGCTCGCGTGCCCGCGCATCGCCATCACCCCACCGCCGGGGCGGCCCATGTTGCCGAGCAGCAGCTGCAGGATTGCCGCCGTGCGGATGAACTGGGCACCCAAGGTGTGCTGCGTCCACCCCACGGCATACACGAAGGCCGTCGTCCGCTCGCGCCCGGAGTTCTCGGTCACTGCCCGCGCCAGATAGTCGAAGTCCTCTACCCGGATGCCGCACGTGTCGGCGACCATCGCGGGCGTATAGCGGGCGAAGTGCCGCTTGAGGATCTGGAAGACGGTGCGCGGGTCCTGCAACGTCGGGTCGGTGCGGATCTCGGCGTGCTCCAGCGACGGACCACCGGATCCGAGGGCGTCGCCGGCCGAGCGCGCGGACGCGGTCGAGCCGTGCTCCTCGCCCCAGTCGTCGACGCCGGTGCCCTGCGACCCGTCCGCATAGGCCCACGACGCCGGGTCATAGGCCCCGGTCGTGGGGTCGTAGCCGGAGAAGAGGCCACCGAGGTCCTCGGTGTCCTTGAAGTCCTCGCGGATCAGGTGGGCGGCATTGGTGTAGTGCACGACGTAGTCGGTGAACCACAGGTCGTTGCTCAGCACATGGTTGATCAGCGCGCCGAGCAGAACGATGTCGGAGCCCGCCCGGATCGGGATGTGCTTGTCGGCCGTCGCCGAGGTCCGTGTGAAGCGCGGGTCGACGTGAATGACCTTGGCGCCCTTCAGCTTTGCCTCACCGACCCACTGGTAGGCCACCGGATGGCACTCGGCCATATTGGAGCCCTGGATGACGATGCAGTCAGCGTTGGCGAGATCCTGGACGGCTTGAGTGGCGCCGCCCCGCCCGAACGAGGACCCCAAACTGGGGACCGTTGCGGAGTGTCAAATACGGGCCTGATTCTCGATCTGGATCGCCCCGGCAGCCGTGAAGAGCTTCTTGATCAGGTAGTTCTCTTCGTTGTCGAGCGTGGCCCCGCCGAGGCTGGCGATGCCCATGGTCCGGCGCAGCGGGCGCCCGTGCTCGTCGGTGTCCTGCCAGTGCGCGCGCCGGGCGGCCACGAAACGTTCGGCGATCATGTCGATCGCCGTGTCCCGGGCGAGCGGCTCCCAGTCCGTGCCGCCCGGGCGACGGTAAAGGACCGTCGTGGGGCGTCCGGGGGCGTTGACCAACTGTTCGCTCGCGGATCCCTTTGGACACAACCGGCCTCGGCTGTGCGGGCTGTCGGGATCGCCCTCGATCTGGATGACCTTCTCGTCCTTGACATAGATCCGCTGCCCGCACCCGACCGCGCAATAGGGGCACACGCTCTGCACGACCCGGTCGGCGGTCTCGGTGCGCGCGGTCCACGCTCGGGTCTTCGCCGAGGTCACCGCGGGGCCACGGCCGAGGAAGTCGCCCTGCGTGACCTGGCGCAGCACGGGCCAACTCAGGAAAGTCTTGGTCAGCGACATTGAGGCCACCTGCCGGTCCGGAGAAGTCACTTCAACCTACACGTGAGGGGCGTCGGGGGTGGGGAAGGAGAGGCGCGCGGCTAGCCCGATACTCGTCCGACCTCAGCGGAGCGGATACGCGTGCAGAGCGCAGCGGCTCGACCGGGTCAGCCCGCCTGGAGGCGCAGGCCGGCGAGAAGCAGATCCAGCCCGGAGGCGAACTGATCGATGTCCTCGTGGGCCGCGAATTCCTGCGCAATCTCGTGGATGAACGGGTATCGCTCCGGGTCGGTTGCAAGCCACGCCCGCGCCTGCGCAGCTAGAAACTCCTGGCGATCGACATTGACGTATGCCGCGGCCAACTCCGGCGACTGGCCCAACTCCGCGCCCACGCCGGTCGTGTAGTTGACGATGGCCGAGACAGCGTGGAAGCGCTCGCGCGACGTCAGCGGCAGCCGGAGCACCTGCTGGCCGAAGCGCTCGTAGAGCACCAGCGAATTGGGCTGAAGCTTCACATCGCGCATCAGGTGCACGGCGATCCAGGGGTGCTCGTGCATCGTGGCGTAGAGCGCCATGGCGAGCGTGCGGAGCGCGGTGAAGGGGTCGCCGCCGGTGACTGTCGCGGCAGTCTGCGCGAGCAGTCGGCCGATGACCTCGTCGGCGGCACGCTGGATGAGTTCGTCCTTGCCGGCGACATACCAATAGATGCTGCCGACGCCGCCGCCGAGCCGCCCGGCTAGCGACCGAAACGTCAGCGCACCCTCGCCGGCCTCGTCGAGCAGCTCGATGGCGCCCGCGAGGATCGAGTCCAGCGAATGCTGGGCCCGGCGGCCACGCGCGGCCGCGGAGGCTACGGGTGCACGGCGAGCGGGCGGCATACGGCCATCCAAGCACAGGACTCGCGTTCAATCGAACGATGTTCTATTCTCGAACACAGTTCGATACCGAACCACGTTCGATTGGAGGTTCACCCACATGACTGCTGCTGTTGACCGCCGGCTCCCTGGCCGATGGCCTCGGCCGTCGCCGAGTCCTGCTCTGGGCGCTCACCGCGTTCGGCCTGCTCAGCGGGTGGTGCTGTTCGTCACCACCGCCGGGCAGCTCATTGCCGTGCGCGCCGCCCTCGGCAGCGCCGCGGCCGGGATGGCCCCGGTGACCATGTCCCTGGTCTACCGCCTTGTCGACGACGAGCGCCTACGGATGCGGGCCATCACGCTGATGATCGTCTCGGGATGAGCGGCTTCGCACTCGGCCCGATCCTCGCGGGCTCCATGCTCAGCCAGCTCGCTTGGCACTGGCTGCTCGCCGTCAACCTGCCGGTCGCCGCGATCGCCGTGCTTGGCGTGCGGATCGGCATTCCCGCCGACGCGCCCGGCGACCTGCACGACGCTCCCCTCGACGCGCCCGGCGCGGTCTTGACGATGCTGATGATGGGGAGCACGGCATACGTCCTGACGAGCGGGGTGGAGCACGGCTGGACCGCGCCGCTCACCCTCCTCGCTGCGCTGGTCGCGGTCGCCTCGACCGCCGGCTTCGTCCGGCGCGAACGCACGGCCGAACACCCCATGCTCGACCTGACTCTGCTGGCGAACCGGACGATCCGCGGTGCCGCGCTGGCGCAACTCGGCGGCAGCGTCGCGATGATCGGTGCGATCTTCGCGCTGACTCTGCACTTCCAGGACGCCTACGGGTGGAGCCCGATGCGCGCCGGACTGGCTAATCTGCCCTTCGTCGTCACGATGTTGCTCGCCACCCCGGTCGCCGAGCAGCTCGCTGCGCGCTTGGGGCACCGGATCGCCACCCTCGTCGCGGCGGCAACGCTGACGGAGCCTGGCGGGCATGGCCTGGGCAGTCCCGCACGGGTATGCCGCCATCGCCGCCGCAATGGTCGGGATGACCATCGGCCTGCGAACCATCATGACCATCTGCGCGATCGCGCTCGTCGATGCGATGCCGGTCAACCGCACTTCGGTCGGAGCCGCCCTCAACGACACCGCGCAGGAGGTGGGCACTAGCGTGGGAATCGCCGTCGTCGGCACCGTCCTCGCGGCTGCCCTCGGCACCGCCGGCGTGGGCGGTTGGGACAACGCGACCATTGCCGCCTTCCTGCACGGGGAACGCCTGGCCCTTGTCCTGCTCGCCGTCATCGTCGGCCCGGTCGCCACCTATGGCGCGAACACCCTCACCGACTCCCGCTCCATCGAAGAGAGTTAGTCGGCGCCCAGGACCAGCCAGGCATCGGTGCGGGCGCGATAGAGCAGGGCGGCGCCGCGGGCGAGCATGAAGCCGGTGAAGGCGACCCACAGATAGCCCAGCGCCGCGGGGGCCGAGGCGGGCGCAGCCCAGTGCACGGCCAGCGCCATCGGCACATAGACGATAAGCACCACGAGCATCGCCCAGGCCAGCCACCGCGCGTCACCGGCACCGATGAGCACCCCGTCGAGGACGAAGACCACCCCCGAGACGGGCTGGCTGAGGGCCACGACGAGAAGGCCGACGGCGATTGCGTCACGTACCAGCGGATCGGTGGTGAAGACCATCGGGATCACCCGGTGGCCGACCGCGAGCAGGACGCCGAGGCCCACGCCGCACCACAGGCCCCAGCGCACCATCAGCCGCGTCAACTCCCGCGCCTCGGCGGCGTCGCCGGCCCCCAACGCCTTGCCGGTCAGGGCCTGCGCGGCAATCGCGAGCGCGTCGAGCGCGAACGCCAGGAACGACCAGATCGTGGCACTGACTTGATAGGCAGCAAGCGAGACCACGCCCAGCCGCGCGGCGACCCAGGTGGTCAGCACGAGCACCGCCCGCAGCGCTAGGGTCCGCACCAGCAGCGGCACCCCACCCCGGGCAGCGGCGAGAACGCGCGCCGGATGGGGACGGACGCGGGCGCGGGTGCGAACGGCGTACCGCACGAGCACGGCGAGCAACCAGGCGGCCATGCCGGTCTGCGCGATGACCGTCCCGACAGCGGAGCCCGTTATGCCCCAATGGAATCCATAGACAAAGAGGACGTTCAGGGCGATATTCGCCCCGAACCCAGCAACCGAAACCGCCAGCGGCGTGCGCGTGTCCTGCAGGCCGCGCAGCACGCCGGTGCACGCGAGCGTTACCAGCATGGCCGGTATGCCGATCGCCGCCACCCGCAGGTAGCTCACCGCCGGCGCGAGGGCGGCGCCACTGCCGCCGAAGGCACGGCATACCGGCTCGGCGCAGAGCGCGAGCGGCACGGCGACAAGGGCACCCAAGGCGATCGCGAGCCAGGTGCCGTCGAGGCCGGCGGCGAGCGCGCCGCTGCGGGAGCCGGCGCCGAGTTGGCGGGCGACGACCGCGGTCGTGCCGTAGGCGAGGAAGACGAAGACGCCGACCACGGTGAGCAGGACGGCGCTCGCCAGCCCCAGACCGGCGAGCGCGACCGTCCCAAGGTGGCCGATGATCGCCGAATCGGCGAGCAGGAAGAGCGGCTCGGCGATCAGCGCGAGGAAAGCGGGCACGGCGAGCCGCACGATCTCGCGGGCCAGGCTCCGGTCATCCATAGCGCCCCAGTCTGCCCCGCCCCGTCGCGTGGCCGATTCAGCCCAATCGAAAGTGGACAGGCGCCGACTGGCGGAGACCCGACAGCAGCGCGTGGTATCACGGGACCGACGGCGCGGCTCCTGGTGGGCGAGCGGCCGCACTCGGCGACCGCTGCCTTTCAGGAGGGAATCATGGATCGACGCTCACTCTTGACCGCCGCCGCGGTCGTGCCGGTGACCGGACTGCTGCTGCCTGAGGCGGCCCACGCCGCACCGGCGGGATTCAACAGCACCTTCAACGGCAGCAAAGCCGGCTGGTCCAATGTCCGCGGCACGTGGACGCTCAAGCCCGGGAATCTCTACTCGCGCGGAATCCCCGGCATGCGTGTCTCGACCAAGCGCACGGGCAACTACAGCGACTTCTACTACGCGGTGCGGATGCGACGCCGTGGGAACTCGACCGGGGTAGCCGCCAACGCCTTGGTCGTGCGCGGCAACCCGGGCAGTGTCGACGGCACAGGCAACTGGAAGCCGTCCTATCTCTTCCAGTACGCAAACCAGGGCTGGTATTCGGTCTGGCGCATCAATGCCAACGGCACGGAGGGAGCAGTGGTCAATTGGACCCGAACCTCGTCGGTCTTCTCCACCGGGTACAACTTCGTTGAGGTCTGGGTCGACGGCGACTACCTCGACTTCCACATCAACGGGACCCACCAGTGGTCGGGATACGACTCCGCGTTGAGCTTCGGCCAGGTCGGAATCAGCTACTACACCGAGCCCAGCAAGACCGCGGAGTGTTTCATCGACTCGGCCTCCCTCACGATCATCGGCTCCCGGCGCGAGCCGTGCCGGCTGGGTGCGGCCGGTCGCGCCGTGCCCGGTGGCTCGATCAATATGGCGCCTCGCTGATCGCTTCCGCCCGACGAAGACGAGCCGTATGCCCGCGGGGTGACCCCGCGGGCATCAGCGGAGGTGTTTGAGCGCCTCGCGCTTGCTCAGCCCGGACAACTCTGGCTCGTGCGCGGCGACGAAGGCGCGCACCCAGTCGGGGTCGACGCGTGCGTACTGCCGTAGCGCCCAGCCGATCGCTTTGCGGACAAAGAACTCGTGCCCGTATGCCGTGCCCTCCACGTTCGCCTCGATCACGTCGGTCAGCAGCGCGGTGTCGGTGCGGTCCTTGAACGGGAGCTGGCTGATGATCGCTGAGCGGCGCAGCCAGAGGTCGTCCGCGCGGGCCCACTCCCGCATCGTGGGCGTGACGGCCGCGTTGTGCTGGAACAGAATTGGCGAGATGCAATGGCTGGTCACGTCGTCGACGTAGTCCCACCAGGCGCCCGTCACGACCAGGTGGCGATAGAGCCCGAGCGTCATCGGGTCCTGCCACGCGCGGGCGCTGCGGTGCTGCGCGAGGAGCGACGCGGCATACCGCTCCTCGCGGAAGGCGGCGTCGTCCCAGAGGAGGCGAACGGCATACGTCCATTGGTTGCGGGTCTGCGGCAGCGGCGTGGCCGCTAAGGTGGCGCGCGCGATCGAGCGCAGGTGCGGGCTGGTGATGCCGCGGTAGGGCATCACCGATTTCATATAGCGCTGCTGACCGGCTGCGCGCTCGGGGTCGCCGTGCTCACCGAGGGCGCGCCGGAGGGCGGCGACGATCGGGGGTGCGTCCTTCACGTATGCCGTGGCTCGCGCCGTCAGGCCGGCCGGCCGTAGCGCTCGGCCGCACGGGCGCGGGCCTTGGCCGCCTCGACCGTCCGGTCCTTCTTCGGGCCGGTGGTCACCAGATCGTCGAGCAGGTGCGCGGTCACGTGCGCGATCTCGGCGACCGCCTTGTCGAAGGCGGCCTGATTCGCGGCCGAGGGTTTCGTCGTCCCGGCGACCTTGCGGACATACTGCAAGGCCGCGGCGTGGACCTCGTCGCTGGTGGCGGGCGGCTCGAAGTTGTTCAGCGGCCTGATATTGCGGCACATGCCCGGCATCGTAGGCGCCTGGCTCACGTCGGGTCCGACGCACCCGCTCGGGTGATCGAGAGCATCGAGAAATCGTCATCGGTCATTGCGCGAGTGACGACCCCGTCAGGTGCGGCCACGGAGGCCAGAGGACCGGCGGTGACCGAAACAGACGCAGCATCCGGGCCGGTCGCGACGGCCCGAATCGTGGCGGTGGCGCCGAGAGTGGGGAGGCTATCGCGGAGCACGCGCGCCACGAGGGTGAGGATGACCAGGTCATGGAGCGGCTCAGTCTGGAGTTCCACGTGGGTGCCGCGGCGGCGGGCGATCTCGATCTGGACCTTGAGGGCGGGGGCGACCGTGCCGAGGAGCAATGGATTGCGCAGCTGGTCGCGCAAGGCAAGTTCGGTGCGGGCCGCGGCCGCGCGTTCGTCGTCGGTCAAGGCTGGTCCAAGAGCAGCGCCGTCATCGTGAGCATGCCGACGGCGAACACGACATTGAGCACGGGAAGGCGCGCCGTGTCGAGGTAGAGCCAGCCGATCGCGAGATAGCCGGCTTGGATCAGCGAAAGCGCGAGCAGCAGGACGGGATGCCGCAGGATGTGCAGATCCGGCGCTGGGGAGGCGATGGAGGCCGCAGCCGGCGGGATGGTGAGGGTGATCTGCGTGCCATTCCCGGGGGCGGAACGAACCTGCGCCGTGCCACCGACGGTCCGGAGCCGGTCGCCGATGGCCACCCGCAGGCCATAGCGCCCGACATCGACGCGGGCCGGATCAAAACCCACGCCGTCATCGAGGATCGTCACCTGCGCGCCGGCGTCGAACCGGGCGTGGACCGACGCCTCGGACGTGCCTGGATGACGCCGGACATTTGTCAGGGCCGCCACCGTCGCATCGAGCAGTGCGGCGGCTTGCGTTCCATCGGCCGGCTGCCCCCGCTGCTGGATGTCGACCTGCAAGCCGAGGGCCGCGGCCTGATCGGCGACGGCAGCCCGCCAGCGATTGGGCGGAGCGCCGCGCATACCGTCTCGCGGGCGGTTGAGGGCCTGGTGGGCCTGGCCTGCTAGGTCACGGGCCACGGCCCGAGCGGGTGCGTCGGTGGCCGACGTCGCCTGCACCAAAGCCCCAAGCACGACATTGTGGATCATGTCGTCGAACTGGGCGCGTGCCCGAAGGGCGGCGCGCGTCGCTGCTTGGGTGGCGGTGGCCCGGTTGGCCACTTCTTCGGCGTGGTTGATCGTGGCGACCAGTTGGGTGACAACGCCGTAGAGCACGGCGAAGGCAAGCACGCACGCGGCGAAGTACACGCTCTCGCAAGTTCCTTGATAGACACCGACACCCGCGATGCGCGCGCGTGCGGTGACCACGCCGAGGAGAAGCGCACTGGCGACGGCCGTCCGCACCCCGAAGGCGACCGGCATGAGCATCATCCCCGGCATCACCAGGATGTGGAGCGGCGAGTAGGGCAACGTCGGCCACCGCGGCGCTCCGGCAAGACCGTAGAGCACGAGCACGACGAGCGTGACCGCGGCAAGAATCCGGATCGGGCCGAAGTCACTCGGTCGCAGCAAAGTGCCGGCGACGCACAGCACGGTGCACGGCACCATCACGGCAAAGGCCACGACCATCGGCCAGGTCCGGTAGGCGTCATAGTCGTCGACGGAGCCCAATGCTGTCGCGATCGATGCGACCAGGCCGACGGCCGTCGCGCGGGTGATGCCGAGGGCGACCTCGCGAGGCAGGGGCACGTCCATACGTTGCCCTTGCGCCCAGCGGGCACCCAGCCGAAACGCGAGAGCCGAGACGCCGCGACGGGCGTCCAGCGACGTGTCGGACATGGCGGACGAGACCTCCGGACTGGGGGGCGAGACCGGTGACGAGTCAGCGGGACGTCAAAATGAGTCCCACAACCCATCCTTTCGCTCCTAGCGGCCCGAGAGTCAGATGCGCATCGAGACGTCTGCAATCTGTCCACTTCGACGCGAGCCTTCCAAAGGCGCAACGGACATCCCGCTCTCGCTGCCGTCTGTCAGTCGTCAGGCGAGGCCGAGGTTGGCGGCCTCCTCCCAGAGTTCGTCCCGCACGTCGGGGTGGGCGGCGTCGCGGATAAGGTGGCGGGCCTGGGCCTGCTGGGTGTAGCCGAGCAGTTCGGCGACCCCTTGCTCGGTGACGACGGCGGACTGCTGGAAAGAGGTCACCGGCTCATCGATCAGCGGCACGATCGTCGAGACATCGGCCTTCGGGTGCCAGGAGCGCATGGCCATGAACGCCTGCCCGCCCGGGGAGTGCAGCGCCCCGACGATGAAGTCGGTCTGCCCGCCGAAGCCGGAATAGATGCGGGCGTTGATGCGGCTGGCGTTGGCCTGGCCGAAAAGGTCGATCTCGAGAGCAGTGTTGATCGACGTCATCGAGCGCTGCAGGGCGATCAGGGTCGGGTCGTTGGTGCGTTCGGTGCGCATCATCCGCACGCGCGGATTGGCGTCGAGCCAGTCGTAAAGCTCGCGAGTGCCCATCAGGAAGCTCGTGGTCAGCGGGTGGTTCGGGTCCATTGCGCCGCCACGTTCGAGCGACAGGACGCCGTCGGAGAAGGTCTCGGTCCACACGCGTAGGCCTTTGTGGCCGTGCAGTTGGGCGATGGTCGCGTCCGGGATGGCGCCGATGCCGGCTTGCAGTGTCGCGCCATTGGGGACGCGGACGGCGACGAGTTCACCGATGCGGTTGCTGTCGTCATCGGGGGTGGCTGGCTTGATCTCGGGAAGGGGCGTGCTGACCTCGATCGCAGAATCGACGTGGTCGACGGGGACTTGAGCGTCGCCATACGTATAAGGCATCTGGTCGTTGATGACGGCGATGATCCGGCCGGAGCGGGCACGGCAGGCCTCGATGGCGGCGGGGAGGATATTGCACTCGATGCCGAGGCTGAGCTGGCCGTCGCGCGGCGGAGCGCAATGGATGACGACCGCGTCAGGCGGGAGCGGCCCCTTGAACAGGTGCGGGACAAGCGAGAGGCGGGCCGGAACGTAGGCCAGCCCCGGGTGCTTACGCATCCCCGCGCCGACGAAGCAGGTCTCCGCGGTGACCCCGTCGCGCACCGGTGCAGCGCCGACGCTGGCATTCAGGGCGTGGATGGTGACGCGCTCGAGGGCCGCGTCGATAAGGGGGATGGCGTCGGTCGGGATGGCCGCATTGCCACTGATGACGATGCGGGGACTGGCGGGGAGGGCAGCGAAGATGCCCTGGAGTTCCGCGGGCGTGACGATCTGCATAGCGCCAGTCTCTCCCGGGTGCGGCGGGCGTGCCAGCACGGGTCGCCTAAGGCGGTCACGTTGCCCAGTTTCCGTGGATAACTCGGTCAGGTGACACGCCCGGAATTTCTTTTGTCCCCATTGCCTTATGGTCGTTTGCGCAGGTCAGCGCGTTACGTGCGGGGTTACTGCTCGGTCTCCACAGGCTTTTCCCCCGGGTGTGCACAAGGGGGGCGGGCGTGTTGCACAGGCTGTCCACACGGCATACACAAGGCGTCTTTGGAGTGTCGCGCAGGGGTGCTCTACGGTGTCGCGATCCCCTCTCCCACGCCGCTCGGCCGGGTTGTCGGTGGGCCCTGATCTACTTCGAGGTGGACGCGGGAATGGCTCGGAAAGGTCGTGGTCGTCGGTGAGCATCGCGCAGCTCGATGTGGGGGCATACGGGTCGCCGGACGGCCCCGGTGACAGCCGCCTGCCCCCGCAGGATGTGCACGCGGAGCAGTCGGTGCTCGGCGGGATGCTGCTGTCGAAGGACGCGATCGGCGATGTCGCCGAGGCCCTGAAGTCGACAGACTTCTACCGGCCGGCACACGAGCTGATCTATGACGCGATCGTCGACCTGTTCTCTCGTGGCGAGCCGGTCGATGCGATCACGGTCGCCGATGAGATGACCAAGCGCGGCACGCTGCAGCGCATCGGCGGGCAGGCCTATCTGCACGACCTGATCCAGTCGGTGCCGACCGCGGCGAACGCCGGCTATTACGCGACCATCGTCTCGGAACGCGCGGTGCTGCGGCGCCTGGTCGAGGCGGGCACCCGGATCGTGCAGTTGGGTTATGGCCAGGGTGAGGGCGATGTCGATGACATCGTCAACCGCGCGCAGGCCGAGGTGTATGCCGTGGCCGACAAGCGCGGCTCCGAGGACTATGTCGCGCTCGCGCAGACCCTGGAGGAGACGCTCAACGAGATCGAGGTCGCGTCGGGGCGTACCGATGAGTTCACCGGCGTGCCGACCGGCTTCCACGAGTTGGACGAGTTGCTGCACGGCCTGCACAAGGGCCAGATGATCGTCGTGGCCGCGAGGCCTGCGGTGGGTAAATCTACGTTCGGAATGGATATCGCTCGCGCGGCCGCGATCAAGCACAAGATGGCGACGGCGTTCTTCTCCTTGGAGATGAGCCGCACAGAGATCTCGATGCGTGTGCTCGCGGCCGAGGGGACGATCTCGCTGCAAGATCTGCGCAAGGGCACGATCGGCGATCACGGCTGGGAGAAGCTTGCCGCGTTGGTCGGCAAGATCTCGGACTCCCCGCTCTATATCGACGATTCGCCGAATATGTCGCTGATGGAGATCCGTGCCAAGTGCCGGCGCTTGAAGCAGCAGCACAACCTGAAGCTGGTCGTCATTGACTATCTGCAGTTGATGAGCTCGGGCAAGAAGGTCGAGTCACGCCAGCAGGAGGTGTCGGAATTCTCACGGGCCCTGAAGCTGCTGGCCAAGGAGATCGAGGTCCCGGTGATCGCGATATCCCAGCTCAACCGTGGCCCCGAGCAGCGCACCGACAAGCGCCCCCAGATGTCCGACCTTCGCGAGTCGGGCTCAATTGAGCAGGATGCGGACGTTGTCATCTTGCTGCACAAGGACAAGGAGCGCGAGGGTGAGGCCGACGTGCTGGTGGTCAAGCACCGCAACGGCCCGACCAAGGACATCACCCTGGGCTTCCAGGGCCACTACGCCCGCTTCGCCAACATGGCCGCGAATTTCTGATCGTCTTTGTCGAGATGCAGCGAAGATGTCACAAACCGGGTTCGTATGTGTCATAAACCGCGTGTTATGAATGGACCAGATTTAGAGCGTGGCTTGTTATAGGTGGCGTGGCGATGGTGCCTGCTCACGAGTAGGCACCACGGGTCTCTCCGCTTGGCAACGAGCGGAGACGTCGCTTCTTGCCCGATCCAGTTGCGGGCAAGGGTGACGCGGCTGATCAGCCTCGTCGCATGTGAGCATTGACTACCTGGGTTCGGCCAGGGTCGTCCTGAGCGTCGAGCCCATGAACGCGGCGACGCGGTCCGAGTTCAGGAAGTGCCAGGTCTGAGGAGGGTGCCACGAGCGGCGCTGGCGAATGCTATCGAGAGTAATCGGCTGGGAGAGCACGCTTACGTTCCTGATGTGCAAGGCCACGCACTGAGATGAGTCGCTGAAGTACGCGTCGTACTCGGCACTGGTGATGGACGCTCGCTCCAGCAGGACATCCTTGAGTTCTCGGGGGTCACCCACCTCGACGCTGTCGATGACGCAGGTGGCGACGACCGCACGCGTGGGTGAGGTCGCATAGAGGGCAACGGGTTGTCCCGCCTCAACCAGTGGACGCGTCTTGCGTAGTTCAACAGTCTTCTCGCCCCGCATGATGCTGTTCGCGTGCTTCGTGTGTATGGACATGACCATCAGTCGGGAATTAGTCGGCATCTCGGTGTCCCTCTCGGATGACGGCTTGGAAGAGCGCCTGGCTGACCCGATGGGCCCCAACGGGGTTCACCCCGTCCTTGGTTTTGGCTGCAAGGGACCTGAGTCGGGCCAATGACACCGGGACGGGGAGGAGTTCGGTGTCAGTGACGTTGAGTGCACGGACAAGCCCGTTCTCGTTCGCGGCACCCTTCACGTCATCGAATGTGTAAACCCCGAGACGACGGAAGTCGCGGTAGAGCTCCTTCGGCTGTCCGTCTCGAACGTCCATCAGCAGGCTGCAACCGAAGACCTCGCCACCCGGGTCACCGCTGAGGTACCAGAGGACCCTCCCGGGCGCGGTTTCGCCCGCCCTGCCCTTCTTGTAGTAGACGTGTTCTGTGCTGAGAGCGAGGCCCAGACTCCGCGGGAGGAGCATTGCCGGATGTCCAAAGAGCTCGGATGCCCAATGCCTCCGTATGGGCACCAACCACGTGGGCAAGTCGGCGTCTAGGAGTCGCAGCGGTCGAAAGGCGTGTTCCAACGCGGCAGGTGAATCCTTGGACAAGGACTGAGCCAGACCCAACAGGGCGTCTGCCTGGGCCTGGCCGAGGCTGTTCGTGGCCCTGGCCAAGACAAGACTCAACGCAGCCGAGGGAACCCGCTCATCGATCGTCAACGCAGCGAAATGACCGGCAGCCACCTGCGTAAACCCGTCGGATTGAAGCGCCTTGGGCAATGTTGGAGACAGGTGGTCGTCCTGCACGATGATGCTTGAGCAGTCCAGTGCACGGGCAGTGTCCCTGAGGTAGTGCGCTACTTGTGCGGCCAAAGTGGTCTCTAGCACACCTGTCTGAACTCTCGCGAAGCTCACCGTGAGGGTCGACGTGCGCGCCGTGGCGCCGACAGCGGCCAAGACGTCCCCTTCGGGATCTTCCACCAACGTCAGGCGTGAGTTTGGCCTGGCGGCCGAGATCTCTTCAAGCCGACGGTCGAAGTCCCTCCGCCGTTCGCCAGTCCCGTGGCTGAGCAACGGAGCGGCGAGGTCAGGGTTGCTCGAAATGTCTCTCAGAGACAACTCAGTGGCGCTGAGCGCAGCCGGTGCGTAGGCGCCTGCGTGCTCGCGCTCGTGGATTACCGATGCCAAGGTGCCCGGCGTGCACACCGTGACACCGGCAGCCTCGTCCGCGACGACCTTGAGCGTGCGTCTAACCTTCCGGTCACGCGTGACCACTATGGCCGCGCCAGATGCCGCTGCCCAAGCAACATGTCGAAGGTCGCTACGGTCTTGCTCCGACTTCGTCGGATGCGAGCTGGTGCCCGCAAGTCGTCCCACCCAACGGTCTACTTCCGGGACAGAGGCACGCAGACGGGGGTACGTCTGGGCGGTCTGCATAAGCCTTTGCCTCTCCGCTGGGTCTTCCTGACGGTAGAGCTCATTCAACAGCTCGGGTGTGACAACGAGCTCCACGCGGTCCGTGAGCGCGTCAATCAGCTGCCGCGTCTGCTGGCTAGTCTCGGTTGATTGGCGGCTGTGCAGGTCGATGAACACATTGGCGTCGATCACTGCGGTGAGCGTGCTTCCGCCCGGAGCCCAGGAGAAGAGGTCTGGGTGTCCGAAGTCGTACCACCATTCAGTCAGAATGCCGCCGTCAGACCCGCGGCCCGGTCTCTCTCCGAGCGAAACGAAGCCCAGTTTGGGCCACATTGCGTTGGCCGCCCAGTCCCGCCTGCAACTGAGGCCGATGCCTCTGCGCTCGTGGTGCCGGCTGGCGAGTTCCTTGACTAGGACGCGGGCCACCCCCCGCTCCCGGGCGTCAGGATGAACGACGAGGTGGGCGATTCGAACCTCGGCTCGTGGAACACGATAGGCGGTATAACCGAGCAATTGCCCTCCCTCGGTAGCCACCAAGATGTGCCTTGCGTCCGCGTAGTCTTCCCACGCCGCGTGGGGTAGGAACCCGAGCTTCTTGGTCTCCCTATCTCCGAGAGCCTTGGCTTCCTCAAACAGCCTGGACCCAGGGCCCGGCGTCTCAAGTTTCATGCTGTCGGGCTCGGCGTTCATCGGAAGACCTGGCTGCCCGACCTAAGCGCGTCCCACGAGGTTGCAGCGGCGCAGACGGACTCTGAAGCCAGGAGATAGGCCCACGTCTCGTGGACCTCGGCGGAGGCATTCACGGTGTTGACCCAGGCCGCCGCTGCGTCTCGCTTGGCGATCACGATGGGTGAGCTCATCTCGGAGTCGCGTTTGCCTTCGACGATCCAGTGCACACCTTCAGCGTCGATGACGATGAAGTCGGGTTCGTACTGTCGCTGGACGGCGCCCGACAGGTACGTGATCCGGAGCGGGACGGTCTCGTCGACGCGGACCCATGCCCGGACGGCACTGGACCGCTCGAAAAGATCGGCCAGGACGAACTCCGTGGAGTAGGCGTCGAAGTCGTTGACCTCGTACACCGCCTTTGCGTAGCCGGCATAGGGATAGCCGCGGACGAACTCGCGGGAGGAAGTCACGACCTGCCGATCGGCGGGTGGCTTGGTCTCGTACCGCTCGGAAGGCTCGGGCCAGCGCACCGGCCGTACCTCGCGCACCTCCCGAGCGGGCGACGAGGTCTGTTTGGTTGCGATCCATTCGGTCAGGCGGGCAGTGGCCAGCCTGCCGTGCTCGGGCCGCCATGGAGTCGATTCAGTGACCCCCGCCCCGGCCAAGAAGGCCTTGGCCACACCAACGGCCGCGTTAAGCTCGCCGACCGAGGCCTCGACAGCGTTGGTGCGGATGAGCCGCCCAACGAGGTCATTCTCGATCGTGTCGAACGGCATGACCGTCTGGCTGGCGATGACCTGCTCGACCTGGTCGCGGATGACCACGTGCGCTTCGCCGGAGCTGTCGCGCTCGGCATCAACTGCCTTGCGCATCAAGGTGGGCGCGTTGTCCTTGGCGAACGTTTGCCCCAGCGCCTCGACTGAGTCGAGATTGATCGAGGCAAGCGTGAACCGATCGCGTACCCAACGCGTGACGACCGACGGCAGGAAGAGCGGAATGGACACGCCACCCGGGGTGCGAGGAGTGAGCACACGCCGCAACGCCTCGTTCGCTGCAGCGCCTGCGTGCACGCGGTCGTCAAGTGTGGAAACCATGAGACCGGTGTGCCGCGTGGCCTCGCCGGGTTCCTCGTCAGGATCGAGGTCGAAGAGAGTGTCCTGGTTCGGGTCGGTGGCCGCGAATCCTGGCAACTCGAACTCCACCGTCCCAGAGTCCGGGAAGGAAACGTCCGCGGGCATCTCGCCATCGGCACCGAGGCCGACGCCGGAGGCATGGCGTCCGTCGATCGGGTTGACGACCATCGATGCTTCATCGACGCGATCACCGAGGGTCTGCTCGAGCAGCGACTTTGCTTGTTTGAGGAGGCTGGCGAACGACCGGTGGGACAGGACCTCGACGGTATCCAGCATCGGGTTCCCGGTCCGTTGGCCGAAGGGGAGGCGCAGCCCCCGGCCGAGGATCTGCTCAGTCAGCAGGTTGGACTCCATCGAGCGAACCGAGGCGATGACGTAGATGTTCTTGACATCCCAGCCTTCCTTCAGCATCGAGACCGACACCACCGCACGAACTGGAGAGTCCGGATCTTCGAGCTTGTCCAGCAGGGCCAGCGTGGTGTCGGGCTCTTCGGACGTCACGAGCAGCACCTGCTCCGCCGAGCCCAACATGTCGGACCCCACGAGCAGATCGCGATACTCCGTTGCCTCCTCGATCGTCGAGGCGACCAAGAACATGACCGGCTCGGCGAACTTCCTCCCACGGACCTGACCGCAGTAGGCGAGCATCGCCTCACGCTTGGCATCCAGCAGGGTCAACCCGTCCGCCAGTTGAGTGCGGACGTCATGGATCCCGTCCTGTCGCGTGACCAGTACCGGGATCTTGACCCAGCCATCCGCGATCGCCTCAGACAGGGGATACCGGTAGACGATCATCGACTCCGACGACTCGTGTGGCGTCGCCGTCAGGCCGATGGTCGCCAGCGGGTGCAGCTCGGTGATGGCGGCTTCGAACTTCTTTGCGGAGCCGGAGTAGTAGACGTGGTGCTCGTCTGCGATGACGACGAGGTCCTCGGCGGTCTCAAGATAGGTGCGTACCGCGGTACCCAGCGTCTCGTGGGGCTGGAACGCCCGTCGCCGGTCGGCCTTGTTGGGCCGCAGCAGTGACTGGACCGTGAAGACGAAGACCTTGAACCGGTCGGGATCCGCAAGAGCGGCGCCCACCTCGCCACGCTCGACGGTGTCCAGCGTGATCACCATCGGACGCGACTGCAGACCACGCAGGTACTTCGGGTGCCCCGGCGTCAGGTTGTCAATCGTCTTGCGTTGGATCGTCGAGCCGGGCGTGACAATGAGGACGTTGCGCACCCCCGACTCATGGAGGTAGTCGAGCAACCCGCCGGCGATGTAAGTCTTGCCGACGCCCGTCGCCAGATCAGCGATGAAGCGGGCACCTGGCTCCGCAGTGTCCAAGGCCTTCGCCACAGCATCGAGGGCGAGCTGGTTTGGCTCGCGCAGGTCGAGGTTGTAGCTGACCTGCTCGACCAGTCCCGGGTCGTAGTCGATGCTCACGACTGCGATCCTTCCGTCGATCCATGGGTATGCCGTGTGGTGGCCTCAGTGCGTCGACGCATCCGCTGAGCGCCGGACGTCAGCAGATCGCGTGGCGCCTTCCTGATGCGTGACCCCGGGCTGATCTCCTTCAGCAGGGTCTCCGCCTCCTCGAGCACGGACTTCGCGACGACGGTGACTCGTTCCTTCTCGCCGAGTGCACCGACGATCTGACGGATCTCCTCCGGCCCGACGGCCCCGTCGATCACGGCCAGTCGCATCCGTCCACGCACCCCGCACAACGGGGCCGCGTCCGCTTGAAACTCGAATCCGAGTTGACCAGCGACGGCTCGAGCGAAGCGCCCGTTCTTAGCCCACTCAGCCAGGAGGACACCGAACGGGGTGTCCTCGTACATCGAGGCGCCGACCGTCACCGTCCGGAAGCCGCCACCGCCCTCCCAAGCGACACCTTTCGTGATGCCGCCCGGGTCCTGCCCGCGGACGACTTTGGTGAGCCGAGGCAGCGTGAACTGCTCAACCGTCGAGGGCGATAGCTCCGCCGTGATCCACCGCCGCCCCATCTTGTGCGCTACGGCTGCAGTGGTGCCGGACCCTGCAAAGCAGTCCATCACAACGTCGTTCTCATTAGTAGCGACACGGAGAACCTGGGCCAGAAGCCGCTCCGGCTTGGGGGTCGAGAAGGAGTCCTTCCCGAACATCTTCGAGAGTTCCTGCTTGGCCTCTCGGTTGTTACCGACGTCCTCGTGAAGCCACACCGTGTTTGGGACGAGTCCACCCAGTTCTGCCTGGAAGCGCTTCCTAAAGGGGAAGGTTCGGCCTGTCTTGCCCCACCACAGCCGATCGTCCGCTCTCAGTGCCTCGAACGATTCCTGTGAGACTCCCCACGGACGTCCTGGCCGTGGCTTGAAGACGTCGCCATGTGGCCCCACGACTTCGTAGTGACCGTCTGCATAGGGCTTGGACGCGGTGAGATCGCTACGCCTCCAGGGGCCGCGGGGATCGTCGTCTGGGTTCCAGAAGTCGGCGTCGCTCTTAGCCGAGCGAGCCATCCGATTGGGCCGCCAGCCGGGTGCATTTCGCGCGTAGACCAGCATGAAGTCGTGGTCGGAGGAGAAGTGCATCGCGGAGTTGTTCCGCGCGTGGATCTTCTGCCACACGACAGTGGCGATGAAGTTTGCTGGCCCGAACACCTCGTCCATGAGGAGGCGCATGCGGTGCTGTTCGGCGTCGTCGAGGTGGACCCAGACTGACCCATCAGATGCAAGAAGATCGCGGATCAGCAACAGGCGCTCACGCATGAACGAGAGCCACGTGGAGTGCTCCATCCAGTCGTCGTAGTGCTCGAACGCCTGCCCCGTGTTGAAGGGCGGGTCGATGTAGACCAGCCGGACCTTGCCGCGGTAGATCGACCGGTACTCGGGCACCTCGCACAGGATCCGCAGCACGTCCAAGGAGTCGCCGGTGAAGAGAAGGTTCGCGGTATGCGGGTCCTCAGGGACGTCACCGATGATGCCCCTGAAGTCGCTCAGCCTCACCTCTGAGGTGGCTGGGTGATCTCGTTGCACCCAGACCGGCTTGCCGGTTGTGTCCTTCGGTACGAGAAGGAACTGGTCCTTGCCGGGCCACAACAGTTCAAGACGCGGACCGGTCACGTGCGTCCGCCCTTCACGACAGCGGGCCCGGTCTCAGCGTCGAAGTCCACTCCGACGTAACGGGCAAGTGCCCAGCGCCTCTGGCCGATTGCTGAGTCCAACTCTTCTCCCTGTCGTCGGGTCGTGCCTGGGCGTGCCCGGACTACCTCAAGGTCTTTCACCTCGGCCACCAAGCGATCACGCACCCGATCGTGCTGCTGACGGCAGGTCTTCGAACAGAAGAGCTTCGGTCTGCCTTGACCTCTCATCTTTGGCCAGGCGCAGAACTCTGTGCAGGTCGGGTTGAGACAGCGGTATCCCTTCTCCTCGAGCGGCACGCACTCGTCCAGCATCTCCAGGACGCGTGGGACGGGCGCGTCTGGCTCAGCAGCCATCAAAGTCTCAAGGGAGCGGGTCATCTGCAGGTCTCGTCGGTCGTCACGCTGGTCAGGCGCAGTCGGGTTGGTGCCGCTCACAGTACCTCCTTTGAGTCGTATCTCTCCATCCTTGCCAAAGAGTGTATGGAGAAATATGACGTTGTGGACTGACCTGCGGAAACACCTCAGCAGACGCGCAGGGTGGACAGGTCGCAGCAAGGCAGTGGCTCGTTCGCTCAGACTCCCACCTGGCCGCGCGCCTTCCCGTGTGGAGTAAAACGACGCGTCAAAGTCCCCCAAGATGCTTGCCATGTCGGGCGTGCCGCAGCTACTGTGATCGCCAAGGTTCAACGCCGAGGTCTGCGTCCGACAAGTGAGGGCGCATCCTGCTGGAACAGGACACGCCCTCGGCGGCGGACCCGATGGAACGCTCTATGACAAGCGAGGGTCCTCCGTTGGATCAGTGTATGGAAAGCAGGAAGTCGCGGCCAGTCCCTGTGGGGCAGGTGGTGGACTGGACGTTCCGGATCGGCTCGGAGTCTCCGCAGCGCTGGGACTGGAGCGACGGCGCGCCCGACGTGCGCCAGCTCGCGCCGATCCGAACACCCCGGTCTACGGAGAAGTCGAGGCACATCCCGGTGCAGGCCCACTGCTTCGTGACGCAGACGATGCTGAGGCTGGAGTCCGGATTGGAGTAAGACCTGATCCTGATGGTGGAACGGGACCCGAAAGCCGTCTGGGTCGTTCCCCAGCCCGCCCGGCTGGGAATCAAGTCCGGGAACGGCCGGCGCACCGTTCACACGCCCGATCTGCTGGTCCTGGACAAGGACGACGAGGTGACTATCTGGAACGCACGTTCCTCGGAGCGGCAGGACGACAAATTTCTCGCACAGAGCCGGGCCGCCGAAGCCGCCTGCCATGAGGTGGGCTGGCGCTACGACGTCTTCCCAGGTCACTCGAGGGCGAAGAAGTACAACCTCAGGTGGCTGGCGGCATACCGGAGACCGATGCCCTGGCACGCGGCAGCCAAGCCCGCGCTGGTAGAGATCTGCGGGAGGTCGGCGCCGACCGTTGGTCATGTCCTCGACACTGACCACGGATCCGGACACTTGATGTCGGCTCTGTGGCACTACGTCTGGCGCGGAGAGCTCGCCGTTGACCTCGATCGCGCCGTCCGCCGATCGACGCCGATCTCTTGGGTAGGGGAGCCGACCCATGCTTAGGGCGACCGTCGAGGTGCATGTCGGGGCGCGCATCCTGACCAACCGTGGCGTCGCCGTCATCACCGAGCTCGACCGGCATGGCGTGCGCCTGAAGGACTCCACCGGGCATACGTACTTCACCGCCTTCACCGAACTCGAAGCACGAGAGATCACCGGCAACGGCGTCGAGGCCCTTCACGCATCCCTGCTGCCCTGGTTCGCTCAACTGCCCGAAGATGTCCAGGCGACCGCCCTGTTCCGTCAAGAGTGCGTCATGGAAGCCAAGACCGGGTTCCGCACCGGGCTTGCCGAGCTTGCCCAGCCAGGCGAGCCGTTCTGGCCCTTCGGCGAGTCCTACGGGCTCAGCCTCACCAAGCGCTACGAGGCCATGAGCAAGGTCATCAGCTTCGAACGCTCCGTCAACAGGGCGATCATGCAACGTGTCTACGACGGAGAGCTGAAGTCTCCGACGGTGGCACCTCGCACGCTGCTTCGTTGGGACACCTTGTGGTGCAAGGAAGGGCTCGCCGGTCTTGTCGACGGTCGAAGCCTTCGGGACCGTCAAGGTTTCGACGCCCTGGACGCGAGCTTCCGGCGTATCGCAGAAGAGCAATTCCGCCATTTCGACGGCCGCCATAGCGCTGTCAGCCGCAATGAGATCGAGCGTCGCATCCGCCTGCAGATGAAGCAGGAGGGCATCGACGTCGGCAACCTCCCCGAGCGGCTGATGGAGGAGTACCTCAGTCATCATTGGCGGGCGCTCGGACGGACCACACGAGCTCACAAGTCCCGGAGCCTGCGCAAGGTGTCTGGGCACGAGAGCTTCGCCGCTCAGCACCCCTCCGCCTGTTGCACCGACATCACCAGGGGTGACAACCTCATCTGGGATCCGATCCAAGACCGACCGGTCAGCGTCGAGATCGGCTCGATGCTCAGCATCTCCACCCGGGTGGTCACAGCGATGAGGCTGTTCCCGCGGTCCGCCAACGGTGTGGACGTCGGTCTGTTGCTCTACGACACGATGCGTGAGCAGTCGATGCTCGTTGAATCCGGCCCTGACGGGCCCACGATCGATGACTGGCGTTGGGTCGGTGTCCCGGAGTCCCTGGACTTTAGCGGCAACCCGGTCCACAGCGGCAGACGCCGTGCCACGAAGGCAAGCTGTTCCATCATCGGTGAGCACCGGTCCCCAGCCGTGACCCCGTCAACCGTGCGGTCGGACCACGGCTCTATCTACGTCGGCAAGCACTTCCGCTCCCTGCTCGAGCAGTTCGGCATCACCCTGCAGCTGAGCAGAGGCAAGAAGCCCAGCGACAACCCACACATCGAGCGACTCCACGAGACCTACCAACGCTTCTACCAGCAGTCGCCGTCCTTCAAGGGCCGCGGCGTCTACGAACGCGGGTCGTGGGTCGGCGTCGTCGCCGACGAGCCCATGTGCACCGCCGAGAAGTACCTCACTGACTTCCAACGCTTCCTCACCCTCGACTACCACCGCCAGCCCCACGATGGACTGGTCCTGCCCGGAGCGCCAGGGATCCGCCTCACCCCGTTGGAGTACTGGGACGCGCTGGCCACAACGACTGGTCGAGTGACCATCCCTGTGCACCCCGACCTGATCTACCAGTTCCTCCCCATCATCTGGTTGGCACCCGGCCACGCCGGCGTGGAGTTCAAGAACCTCACCTATGACGACGAAGTCCTCGAGGAGTTCCGCGAGGTCCGCAAGGGCACGTTCAGGGAGCAAGACGGCGCGATCCCGTTCCACCACGATCCTCGCGACATGACACGGGTCTGGTTTCGCCATCCTGACACCGATCGGATCCACGAGATCGGTTGGCGCGGTCGGCACCTTATTGACGCTCCGCTCGTCGACGTCCTCGTCGACCGCGTCAACCACCGCATCAAGGAACGGGGTGGGAACCGGGTCCTCAAGAAGCGCACGGTCATGCTGCAGATCATCGACGAGATCGGGGACCTGACCACGCCGAAAGGCAACGACGAGTCGCGCGCCCAGTTGTCCGCGGCATACATCCGCTGGGGACAGGCCCAGCGAGACCACGCCGAGGTCGCCGAAGCCCATCACATCCTCGACCATGCGCGCCGCTCCAACGTGTTGAGGCTCCTTACCGCATGCGTGGCCGGCGGAGACGACCCAGGCGCCGACGCCCAACCCGACGCCGAATCACGCGTCGACCAGCCATGGCCCGACTACCGACAGATGATGGTCTGACATGGACGCCCACGACTGGCACCGGCAGGCGACGGCCACGCCGCCCGAGTGGCCCGAGCCGGTTTCCTACAACGATTACGACAAGATGCCCGGTCGGGAGAAGACCGACTACTTCCGACACCTAGCCACTGCCATGAACGCTGAGATCCTGGTCTCCAGGCCGATGGCAGCAGCCCAGTCATATCTCGACGAAGTCGTAGCGGCGAACCGACTCAGACCACCAGGCGCCATGCAGATGGTGGCCCTCACCGCCCCGTTCTCGGCCGGCAAGTCGACCCTCATCAAGCAGTGGGGCTTCCGCGTGTACCGCGACACCCTCGGCACGCAGATGAAGCACGACCGACCAACCTGGTCCCCCGAGCCGGGGGTGACCGCCGACTGGTGCCCCGTCGTCTACGTCACCTTGATGGCCTCCAGCTCCATCAAAGAGGTCAACGCCTTGATCCTGCTCTACCTCGGCTATCCGCCCGAAGGATTGGCCAGGACCACCACTACCCGCGTGCTGCACGCCTTGCGGATGCACGGCGTCCGGGTCGTGATCCTCGACGACGCCCACATGCTCCGCTCCACCAACGCCCAGGGGCGCGCAGTCCTGGACTACATCAAGTTCCTCAACACCGAGCTCGGCGAACGTTGTAACGGCACCGTGATCCTCGCCGGTGCCCATCTGGACAGCACCACGATCCTGGACGACCCGCAGATCCGAGCCCGCCTCACCACCATGACCGTCGGCGCCTTCCAGATCACTACCGTCGACGAACGCGCAGCCTGGCAAGAACTGCTCCACACCGCCGAGGAACGCCCGCTTGACCACCTGCCCGACGCGGAACCCGGACTGTTCGTAACCGGTCTGGCACACCACGTGTGGCAACGCACTCAAGGCTTTGTCGGAGAGGTCGCCAAACTCGTCGCAGGCTCGGTCCTCGATGCCTTCCATGACCGGCGCTCCACCATCACCCGAGACGACCTCGACGCCGTCACCCTCAGCGAACGCTCCCTCGACGGACAGATCGAAACCGCAGCCACCGGCAGAAGGAAGAGGCGGCCGTGAGGACTGCTCCCCTCCCAGTTCGGCCCGAGCCCGGAACGCGCGAGCCCCTCTCCCGGTATGCCGTCAGGCTGGCCGATGCGAACGGCGTCCCCCCATCCCGGGTCCTACCTCCGTGGCGGCACGACATCGACGTCCCGAAGAACGAGCTGGCCACTATCTCCGCGCTGGGGAAACTCCAGCCAGCGGAGGCAGCCCGGATGACGATGGACCGCTATCCGCTGGCGATCCGTGGCCACGGACCCCAACATCGTCACGGATGGCGCCTGCACCACTCCGTGAGATGGATCTGCCCGACCTGCACCCCCTCGACCGGCCACACGGATCTGCTCTGGCAGACCGCACTCATGCCGGTCTGCCTGCAATGCGACCGCTATCTCACACGGGCCGGCACGGCTCGCGCCGCGATTCCGGCCACGCCTCGCGTTCTCGAACTCGCGGACATCCTCGGCGAGCTCGCAGAGGCCTCCATCGACGACCGACGTGCAAGAGAGCGGCTCTACCGCCTCCGTCGCCGCTGCCAAGCAAGCGCCGCCACCATCACCGCCACGGACAGCGACAGCGGGGTGCTTCCGTCGATCGACGTCAATGCGGCTCGCAAGTGGACTGCCTACCCCTGCCCAGACCCGGTCACCGCGGCCGCGCTGCTCATCCTGGCGGGCGGACGACTCCGACGTGAGAAGCGGACCAAGCCCCGCCACCTGCGCAGGCATCAGTCAGCCGCGTTCACGAGCTCTGACCGTGACCGCCTCGAATGGTTCCTCACCCGCATCCGCCACCACATCACCCACGACGGCCTCCACCCAGACCACGTGCCCGCGCTGTTACCCCAGCTGGCCGGCGACAATGAGCGAGGACCAGGAGCCTGGCTCTCACTCACCCGCGCCGCGACCGCCCTACACTTGCTCATCAACACCGCCAGCGGTCGCGACCCGTCACCGGAGGTGTCGACTCAGGCTCTGGGCGTCCACGGCATACCAACCTGCCTGCTGATCGACGGCGTCCACACCGGTGCCGGTCTACGTGCGCAGGACTGTGACCTGCTCACCGAGGCCTTGGACCGCCTGCTCGCAGACGGACTCGTCGACTACCAGCGACGGCGCGACATCCTCCGGCCCGTCACCTGCCTCCCCAGCAGCACCACCCGACGTCTGCCCGCGGCCTCGCGTGCCGTCAGCGACCGGATCCTTGCTTTGGCGTGGATCTGGACCAGGTTCACTCACGGAACCCTGCGCTCCAGCCCCTGGCCAACAACCCCCGACCGCGACGTAGCCGCCTTCGACCGGGCCATCGACCCAGAGACGCGTCTGATCCTGCATGAGGCCGGTCAGCAGCTCCTCGCAGACGCCGACCTCCTACAGATCCCCGCGAACGAGACCACCTGGGTCGGCATCACCAGGAGATACGGATGACACCAGGCACCGGCGCTCCAATCGAGACCTTGCAGCAACTGGCACGGCGCATGCTCCACACCATCAACGACACCTCCATCGCCGCGATGGACGCCAGCTTCTACGCCCACTACTTCGAAGAGCTGCGCCTGATCGTCGAAGCCTTCCTCGACGACACGCAGGGTGCCCCAGCCGTTCCGGGGCACCAAATCTGGATCGTGTGGGACTGCGCAGACCCGGTCGCCTGCTTCCTCACCCGACATGAGGCAGCGGAGGCGCAGGCCGACCTTCGGCACCAGATCCTGTGCGAGTACGGCCCAGACCCAGAGCTTATGCAGAGCGTCACCGTCAGCACGGCGATCCTCGAACCCACCAGGTGCGCAACGGCAGGCATGGGCCTATGAGGGACATGAGCCGAGAAGTCCTCGCCCGTGACGCCGCATGGAGCCTCGCCGACGGCAACTGCAAAGGCATGGCCGCCGAGTGGGGCGCCTGGGAGAGGACCTATCTGGCTGCCGATGCCATCGATGACCGCGCCCGGACCCTCCTCGCGCCATCCGCCATCTGTGCAGGCTGCCCCATCATCACGGAGTGTGCTGACCTCGCCGTGCTCTCTGGCTACACCGGCATCGCTGGCGGCCGCGCCTACCGGAACGGCCGCCCGGATACCTACCGCCTACGGCGACCCTCCCGCGAGCAGTCAGCATGAAAGCCGGTGCCGCTCTGCCGGTCGCCGCTCGCGGCTGGGCTCCGGCCCACGGCACCCAGATCTGCCCCGACTGCCTCGCCGAGACCGGCGCCTGGCAGACAAGCTGGCGCCTCCTCGTCATCACCGCCTGCAGGCGAGACAGCTGCTTGCTCGTCTCGCGATGTCCCTCGTGCAAGCGCCCGTTCCGAGACCAACGCCACTCCCACCTCCGCCGCGTCGGAGCAGCCACCTTGTGCGGGAACCCCCTCGGCGCCGGACCCACGCGCCAGTGCCAGCACGATCTGACCACCATCCCCACCGCCAAGGCCACCGACGAAATCCTCGCGACACAGGCCCGTATCGACACCGCCCTGACCGGCCGGTCCGTCACCGCCCTCGGACAACCCGTTGGCGGCGCGGCATACCTGGCTGACCTCCGACACCTGACCACCCTCCTCCTGCACCTGGCTACACAGCCCGGCGGCGAGCAGCTCGCGGACTGGGCGGGCGACCTGCGACCGGAGGCGCGGCGGCGCACCGGGGACCGAGGACCACGCTGGGGCATGCGACCGCCCGACCCGCCGGTCCTGCGCGCCTCCGCCCTCAGCACCGCCGACAGCGTCCTGGCGGCCCCCGACGTGAACACCGCCGCGGCCATGCTGACGCCGTGGACCGAGCTCGCGCCGCCCACGAACGACGGGCCGCTGGGATGGTTGGCCGACCGCACCGTGATGACCCCGACCCTGTCCCGGCTCGTTCTGTCCGCCCGGGCACCGCACCGCCGCCTGTCCCACCACCTCGACACCCACCCCACCCGTGGAGCCCGCATGCCGATTAACCTCGTCGCCGTCCCCCAGGTCATCCCGCACCAGCAGTACGCCGACCACCTGGTCGGTGCGTTCGACAACGGCGAGGAAGTGGTGCGTCAGTTCGCCTCCCTTTGCCTGGCCCGGCTCCACCCCGACATCACTTCCTGGGCCGCTGCCGCTCAGGCCCTGGGCATGCCAAGCTTGATGGGCACCCGCTGCGCCCGCGCCTGCTCCGCCACCCGGCTCGTCACCACCCAGGCGTGGGAGGACCGCATCCGGGCAGCCATGAACGACGTCCGGCCGCGCAACTACCGCGCCACCGAGGCCAAGATCGAGCACCGCCTGCACCTGACGAGCCGCTGGTTCCAGGAATGGGTCCGCCACTACCGACCCGGCACCCACTACACCAGCGTCAGCCACGCCCTGACCTGGCAGTGGGTCCACGTCGCCCACGCCCACCTCGACCTCTCACCCGCCTGGCAAGGCCACCGGACCAGCGCCAAGGAACGCGCCCGCTACCGCCAGTTCGAGGCCTCCCTTGATGAGAGGCAGCGGTCCAACCTCGCCTACGCCCTGCACAAGCGCGCATGATCGACTTGCGTTGTCAGCGTGGCCTCCTAGAGTCGCAGTCATGGCGAAGTTCATCACCGGGACGCACCACTGCCCCGGGTGCGGTAATGCACAGGACGCTTCCCGTTCCTTCGAGGAGCGACGAATCGACGGGACCACGATCGACTGGTGCGCCTTCCGCTGCGCCAGCGGTCACGAATGGGCGCGCCCGGGCCGGCAAGCCGTCAAGTGACTTCCGGAATCGGCGAGACCATGAAGGAGCAGGGATGCCTCTGAGACGCGCTGCTGGGCGTTCCCCAGACCAGCCGATCACCCCCACCGACAGTCCGTTCCTACGACAGATGCGGGCAACGTTCGGCACCCAAGTGGTGACGGTGATTCGCCACCCCGGGACCGCGGATGAGGAGTCTTTCGAGGCCGAAGCCCACATCCAAGGCAAGACAGGGTCTTTCGACAAGAGCACCCCGATCTATGCGGGCGACTATGTTGAGATGACAGATCCACGCAAAGGGCCTGGAGGCGTCGAACGTCGCTACGTCGCGTCAGCGACTGTCCTTCAGTCGGGTCCCGAGGAATCAATGCACCGCGTCAAGGTGGAATGGGGGGTAGGCGCGCCACCCGCCAAGGTGCCGCCCGTGCGCCGCCTCACGTTCGAGAACCTGCACCCTCGAGTACAGGCCGCAGCGGGGGCGCTCTTCGCCGACGGCCACTACGAGTCATCCGCCAACGAAGCTTTCAAGTCCCTCGAGGTCCGCGTCCGGGAACTTACCAAACTCGACAAGTCCGGCGCTGCGCTCATGGGCGATGCCCTCGGAACGGCAACACCAATCCTAGACGTCGCCAGCCACCAGGGACGAAGCGGCGAAGACGAGCGCGAAGGCTTCCTGCACATCTTCCGCGGCGCCATGATCGGCATCCGGAACCCTGGATCCCACGAGCTATTTGAGCAGGGCGACCCACAACAAGCGCTGGAGTACCTAGGCTTCGCCAGCCTCCTTCACCGACGGCTGGACGTGGCTGCCGGTGGCCTAACGAGGCCATCCTGAGGCGGCGGTTGAACCTACCGCGCTGCCATGAGTTGTTCGCTCGAGTGCGCGAACCTTGTTGCCCGCACTTGGCCGACTCGATCAGGCTTCCTCAGCGGACACGGCCGCTTCTCCGGAAGCATGGCGATTCGCCGCGCCCCTGAGATGATGAGGACATCGCCTCTGTACGTCCGGCGAGCCGAGGTTTGGAGAACTGTACGGGAGGTGGCGCGGGAGATGGCCCGTTGGCAGCCGCTCCAGCTTGGCTCGACGCTCAACTCGGCACCGTCAGCTCCCGAGCCCGCACCGGTGATCGGCAAGCTCGAATCGCTGCCGTTCAATGAGTTGCCCTGGGAAGACTTCGAGCGCCTCCAATGGCGCGTGATGCGTGACGTAAAGGGGCTACGGCACGCGCAGCTGTATGGAGAACGAGGTCAGGCGCAGAAGGGCCTGGACATCGTGGCTCTCGCTCCGGACGGCACCGGAGTGGCCCTGCAGAGCAAGAAGTACCGGAGCTTCGGGGCCAGCAATATCAGGGCCGCAGTGAGCAAGTTTCTGAGTACCTCGCGCCCGTTCACGGTCGAGACCTTCATCATTGGGGTGGCCCGCCCAGTCAAGGCCACGGCTGCCGTCGAGGAGCTCGCCGTGCAGCGCCGAGTCCTTCGGCCGACCACGTTGGAATTGTGGGACGCGCAGGAACTGTCCCATCTCCTCCGGGGCCGGCCCGACATTGTCATCGAGTACTTCGGGATGCCGACCGCCGAGGCCTTCTGTCTTCCGTTCAAACTCGACACCCCACTCGTTCCGGCAGCAGACGCTGTTGCTGTGCGCGAGGCCCTGTCCCGCACCCCCGAAGTTGCCACGGGCGCCCAGCAACTGTTCGATCAAGCGGCAGCGACGCGGGATCCGTCGCAGGCTCTGGAGTTCGTTGAGGCCGGACAAGTGAAACTCCGCGATGCCGGCTTTGGTCCTCACGCAGCCCAGCACGACTCAGACCGGTATCGGCTGTTGGCGGCGGTTGGCCGTGAAGGTGAGGCAGCACGCCATGCTCTGGAGCAGTTCTGGACCGCCCTCGACCAAGGCCTTTCCACCACAGCACAGCTCACCCAGTCGCAGCTCGCAGAGCTGGCCAAGCTCGCCGCGGCGAATGATGCAACCGGCGCCGCCAGCAGCTCGAGCGTGGGCGAACAGGTCACTCTGTGTCAGCGCGTCGCCGAGGCTGCGACGGCGCTGTACCTCAACCCGTTGGCCCAGCTCCCCGCCATCGAGACACTCCGGGTCGGGGAGCCCCTCGACCAGATCCGACTCCTTCTGCTCGCCGGCGAGGCAGCGCTCGCCAACAACTCCCACGCATGGCTGACAGACGCTGTCCCGGCCCTCACCGAGCTCGCGGGGGTATCCTCCGCAGACCCGGTGCTCCGCACCCGGCTGCGACTACTGCTGGCTGAGACAACCGGAGATTGGGCCGATTTGCTGGCTGACGTCCGACAAGTCAAGCTCGGCTATGCCCTCCTGGGATTGGTCACAGCTCGTTACGCACGCGACCTCGCCCTGCATGAGCGTTTCACTGAAGCTGACCTTGCCTGGGATGAAGCATCCGCCGCTGCTTCCCTCGCACGCCAATGGGGCGAAGCATCGACCTGGGTCCTGAGCCGTCGCGCCTTCCGGTCGCGTTGGAACCCCTTCACTAGCAACGACCTGCTCCCCATGCAAACCGCGCTGCGGGAAATGGGAACTTCCACACCGCTCATCTCCAGTGCTGACCACGCTTATCAAGACGCACTGACCAGCCTGAGCGATCAGAAGTTGAGATCAGCCGCGATATCAGCACAACGCGCGCTACGCGACGCCGTCACGACCAGCGATTGGGCCGGCGAAGACCGTGCCCGCCGCGTGCTCGCCGCGATCCTCATCGAGTCCGACGAACCCCTACTGGCCGCCCATCAACTGACTCGGGCAGGAGCGACCAAAGCGATCGAAGCCCTGGGCGCATCTCAGCCACACGACTTCATCCGCATCGTCGATGACCTTGACGAGTCCAACTATTGGACCGTGGGCACCGCATATCGGCTCCTGGCCGCCCAGGCCGATCTCATCCCCGACGACCTAATAGGCATCATCACCATCCACCTCATCGGCGAACTCACTGCAGCCGAGACCGGCAGTAAGCCGGACCTACGTTCCTTCGCAACCTCCCGATACAACAACGCCATCAGGCTCTTGGCAGGTATCGCCGACCGCCTTCAATGCTCGGCCGCAGACGAGGTGCTCGACCACTTCGAGAAGCAGCCGCCGGTCGAAGCGAACCACTATCGCTACCACGACGAAGATGAAGCCATCACCGTCGCCAAGATCGCAAGCACCCACACTCAGCTGACGACCCGCGCGATAACGCATCTCGTGGCCCTGCTTGGCCGTTCGGAGTCAGCACGCACGTCCACCACCATCGACGCCATCGAGAAGAACTACCCGTTCGCCTACGACGAGCTAGCCGCGCTCGCGTCAACGGGCAATCGATGGGCGCAGGAGATGCTCGCGTTCCATGACGCTGACGAGGTCGACTCATCGACAGCGTCCGAAGCGCTGACTCGGTTGACCACCACGATCGACCACGTCGATGGTGTCTACTCCGTGGGCACTGGCGCGGTCGGTGACTCGCTTCTCATCCGGCACCTTCCGGCCTCCGACGTCGATGCCGCCGTTACCGAACTCCTCCTTCGCGCCGACGACCCTCACATTGGCTCCAGCGACCGCGGTGACTACCTCGTTGCCGCCGCCAATCTGGCGCCTCACGTCACGTCGAAGAAGCGTGCAGACTTCTTCACCACAGCGGTGCGTTTGGCCACCTCCCCAACGCCCTCGGACCACGACCAACTCAACGAACAGTTCGCTCACAAACTCGGCGCGTTCCGCATGAACGGCACGCGGCGCGACAGCCGCGGTCAAGCAACCGCCCTGGCCGCCGCGCTCGCGACCGACGAAGCACAAAGAAGCGAAGCCCGGCGCCTGGCTTACGGATTGATCGGCACGGACAGCGACTACTGGCCGACCAGGGCCCTGCAACACCTCGGCGACACGCTCAATGACGATCTGACGTTCCTCGCCAGCCAAGGCTGGGCTATCCGCAGCCTTGCCGCCATTCTCTGGGCCAAGCACGGATCGCCGGCCCATGTTGGAGCCCGACTGGCGGCTGACCCGGATGTCAGAGTTCGGCGAGCTCTCGCCCGTGCGCTAGCCCAAGAGTCGGGCCAGACACACCCCACCTTGCGTAAGCAGCTGGCTCTGGACCCGGCGTACAGCGTTCGTTCCGTTCTACAGGAGGCACCGGGCGCCCCCTCCGTCGAACCTGAGGTGTAACCCGCGTCCCGGTTGGATATCTTGAGGCGCGCATATCGACGGGTCGCGACGAAGCGGTCTGCTTGGCAGGAACCGGTCCTGAACCTGGAGTTGTGCAGAATACGGCGCATGTGATCGTGCAGTCTTCGTTGCATCTCGACAGTCTTGTTGTCGAGTGTCGAGATGCAGGTGTCGAGATGCAGTCAAGATTGCGCAGCGCCCGCTCGTATGTAACGTACTCATCCGCTTATCGATACGAGGCCAAATCGAGCGTCGTGTTATGCGCAGTCACGCTCCGGGGCATCCGGCGACGCTTGGCCTACCCAGAGAGCCCGGCAGCTGTCAGCGGTGGCTGTCAGGATGGGCCCGCCCTTGGAGAGGGTTCATGTCCCCCAAGAAGAAGCGGTGGCGATGTCCCCACATCGCTGTCACATGAAGTTGGTGGGTCGAGGCTGCGAGCACGACCTGTGCGTCACCCTCGGTCGGGGTGTCCCGGAGGAGCTGCGTTGCGATGAGGCAGCACCTGCTGGGTACGGCACTGGCGGCGGTGTCAAGGGCCAGTAGGAACTGCCCAGTGGCGGTCATGAGACCTGCCCGCTGACGGTCATGAGAACTGCCCGGTGGTGGCCATGGGATCTGCCCATGGGGG
>NZ_BAAAPN010000053.1:0-44672 GCF_039531165.1 Nostocoides vanveenii
CGATTGGCTTTGACACCTCCTCTCCTACTCGCGTCCGTGCCTGCACCCCTTCAGCAACACGCACCCCAAACGCAACATCCGCACCTATCCGTGCAACCTCTAAGCCACTCGACGGGGCTGAACCGGCCACTCGACGGGGCTGAACCGGCCACTCGACGTGCGCGATGGGGGGCGGGGTGCAGCTAGGGGCTAGCGGGGCGGCGCCGAGGGCCTGGAGGAAGAGGGCGAGGGTCAGGGCGGTGCGCTCGAGCTCGCCGGGGTCGACGCTTTCGTCACTCGCGTGGATGCGGCTGGCCGGCTCTTCGACTCCGAGCAGCAAGATTTCCGCGTCCGGGTGCAACTCCTGCAGGGCCACCGTGAGCGGGATCGACCCGCCCTGGCCGGCGGTCACCGCGTCCACGCCGAAGGCTGCGCGCATGGCCTCGCGCATCAGCCCGTAGGCCGTCCCATCCGTCCGCGCTTCGAAGCCACGCCCCAGCGTGAGCGGTGTGACCTCCACCAGGCCGTACGCCGTGCGCGCACGCAAGTGGTCCATCAGAAGTCGTTGTGCCACAGCAGGATCCATCGTTGCCGGCACGCGCAGGTTGACGATGGCCGCCGCCTCGCCTTGGACGGCCGCGGTGACCCGAGCCGTCGACGGTGCGTCGATCGCGAGCACTGTCGCAGCCGGACGGGCCCAAAGTAGGTCGCCGATCGCGCCAGCTCCTCGGGGGTAGCTGATCGCGCCCCCGCCGTGTGGGTCGCCGATCTCGCCGGCTTCAGGCGGGGCGCCAATCCCGTTGACCCCCAAGGGATCCACGCCGTCCAGGAGCGCGGCGTCCTTGCGGAAACGCTCCGGGTCGTACGCCGCACCACCCCAGGAGCCCGTCGCGTCGAGCCCGTCGATCGTCGTCTCGCCGGACGGGGAGCGGAGGCTCGCCAGGGTCGTCAGGAGCGCCTGAAGTGCGTCGGGCGCCGCCCCGCCGTACATCCCCGAATGCGCGGCGTGCGCCATCGTTCGCACGGTGATCCGCACCGAGCCCGTGCCGCGCAGAGAGGTTGTCAGCGTCGGCCGGCCGAGCTCGATATTGCCGGTGTCCGCCATCACGATGACGTCGGCCGCGACCAAATCGGGGTGCGCGCGGGCGAGCCGCTCCATGCCGCCGGCGGACTGCTCTTCGGACCCCTCGACCAGCACGGTGACGTCAACCGGCCACTCGCCCAACACTTCTCGGGCCGCTCGAAGCGCGGTCAGTATCGCCACGATATTGCCTTTGCAGTCCGCCGACCCCCGCCCAAACCAGCGGCCTTCGCGCTCGGTCAGGGTCCACGGATCGCTGGACCACGACGCCGGATCACCAACCGGGACCACGTCATGGTGAGCATACAGCAGCACGTGGGGGCGCACCACGTCTCCGGTGGCCTCGCGAGGCTCGATGCCACTGGGCGGACTGACTGCCTCGTCACGGCGAGGCCTGACCGCGGCCCGCCCGAGGACCGCGACGGAGCTGTCTGGTGTTTCGCGTTCCTCGACGTTCAGGCCCACCCTGACCGCGGCCCGCCCGAAGACCGCGACGGAGCTGTCTGGTGTTTCGCGTTCCTCGACGTTCAGGCCCACCTCGCGCAACAACTGAGCGACCAGCGTCACGGTGGCTGCACATTCCTCAGGCGGCTCGATGGCCGCGTCGAAGACCGAACGGCACGCGACAAGCGCGGCCAGATCGGCGCGGGCACGCGGCATACAGGCTCGGACTGCAGCCCGCAAGCGATCCGAGACCGACTCTCTCCCAATGTCTTCCGCCACGACGCTCTCACTCATAGACATACTTCTGCGGTCCGGGATAGAGCCAGGACAGGGCCGACTGCATCCGGTCGCGCCAGTTGTCCCAGTTGTGGCCGTCGCGATCCTCCTCGTAGCGCACTGTCATGCCGGCCTCGCGGAAGACCGAGACCATTGAGCGGTTCGGGGTGATCAGCGGCTCATAGATCCCGCAGGACATATACATCCGCCGCACCGGCGCCGTCGGCCGGGCGCGGTACTTGTTGACGAACTTCACCACGGGGTCGAAGGCCGGCCCACCGCCGTGATCCTGGCCGATGTCGGTGAAGACCAGCGACGCCGACTGAATCAGCAACGACCCGAAGATCCCTGGATAGCGCACGGCCGTCGACAGGGACGCGATCCCGCCAAAGCTCGACCCCATCAGACACCGCCCCGCTGGCGCGTCGAGCAGCGGAAGCCACTCGGTCAGCGTCGGAACAAGTTCTCGCGCAATGAATCGCGCGTGCGGCGCATAGTTGGGATATTCCCTTAGCCGGTCGTGGGGCGGCACAAAGGCCACGACCATGGGTGCCACGTCGAGATGATGGATGAGGTTGTCCAGCACCGTCTTCATCGCCGCGAACTGCAGATAGTCGCCACCGTCGTGCACCACCATCAGCGGGTAGCTGAGCACCGGGTTGAAACGCGCGGGCCGATAAACCCAGAAGTGCTGTTCCCGGCGCAACGCGCGGCTGCGCATGCGCTCCTCGGTCAGCTCACCGGGCCGCGAGTCGGGCTGATGCTGCGCCCACCACGGCACCTCATACCCCTCGCCCGCGCACACCGAACTCGACCCCATCGGCGAGTGCGCCAGCCGCGGATTCAGCGGGTCGTTGAAGCGCTCATAGTGATCGCCGCGACGCGTCTCCAACTGATACTCGACCCGGGACCCGGGCGGCAAATCGCTTGTGGCCGCCCACAGATCCGTCCCGGCGATCCGCTTCATCGGCAGCGGATCGGGCAGCCCGACCACGCGGTGCCGGACAAAGACCTCGTCGGCTTCCCCCCGGAACAGGAAGGTCGCATGCGCGCCCTCGATAATCGGCGAACCGTGCTTGCCCACAAAGGACGAGACGAGTTCCGGCCCCAGAGAAGGGTCTTCGCGCAAACGGTTGATCTGCAGCTTCCGCCTCACAGCGCATCACCCGTATGCACGATTCCATCCGTCCCGATGATGCGCGCGCTCGCGGGACGCACCCCGTCGCGCACATCGAGCAATGTCCCGTCGTCGAGCACTACGCATTCCGCGTCGTGGAAGCGCTGGGCGAGGATCGAGAGCCGGTTCGGGTCGTCCATCCGCAAGCGGCGACGCGCGTGCGGAAAGACGACGACCCCCTTGATCCGGCCCAGGCCGAAGTCGAACAACTCGGTCTCGCGCGCCGCCGTCGACCCGAAGTCGTGGAAAAGCACAATCCGGTCAGTCAGCGCCATGGCTCCCGCCGACCAGGCCACGACCGGCATCTCCGCGGGAATATCCACCTGGAAGAGCCGGATGGCACTCATCAGCGAGCGAATGTTTCCGCCTGGCAAAACCATTGCGGCACAACCGATTAACGCAGCCTGGATCTCACCGCGATGCCAGCCGATCACCCCAGTTGCCTCGGTGCGACCCTCCTCGGCCAGCGCGGCATACAGCAACCCCAGCTCCCGCAGATACCAATCGTCGGTGCGCCGGACGTTCTCGACCGCATCGAGCAGGCCGCGATACGCCGCCGAATGATGCACTCCGGCCGGATGGATCGGGACGAGTGCCGAGACGGCATAGACCTCCTCCTTCACGTGATCGAGGCGGGTGCGATAGAGGCCGGTCAGCTCGTCGTGGCGGACACGAAACCGCGATGCGGCCGCCGCGAAGGTCGCGTCCTTGAGCAGCACATCGCCGAGTCGGTGAAAGAGGCGCAGATTGCGGGCGCGGCCGTCGAGCGCCGCGTCCAACTCGGCAGTATCGTCCTCGCGTTCTTCCCACCCGGCGTTGATGACGGCGACCGGACCTTCGGTCTCTAAGGACCGCAGAGCCGTCGTGGCCTTGACCGTAAACCGTTGTGGCCCAAGGAGTATCGTGCGCACGTCAGCGGGTCGCGCCTCAGCCGGCGTAAACGTGGATGGTGCGGCCGACGTCGTCCAGCATCCCGCGCAAGACGTCGTAGTCGGGGTGGCGCAGGCGCACATAGGCGTTGGCCATATAGCCGGCCTCGACGCCCTGGGTCAGATGCCCGACGGGCGGGAAGTGGCCGTCGATGATCCAGTCGCCATAGCGGTCCTGGATCTCCTCGATCCCGCTGTAACCCTTGATGACCCCGTCGTGATCCGGCCGGAGCGCGATGATCCCCGCGGAGTAGTGACGGTTCATCGGCTGCTCCCGCACGCCATACGTCTGGATGTGCGCCCACTCGCGATAGACGTCGACATTGTTGGCTGCGGAGTAGAGATCCCAGCAACCCACTCCCGGCGGACGCGCGCCGATCTCACTGAAGCGCAAGCCTTTTGGCCCGTAGAACCACTCCATGTGCGTCGCTGACGTGCCGATGTCGAAGGCCTCGATCACCTGACGCCCGAGCTCGGCCACCTCGCCGTAGAAGGACGAGTCGGCCTGCCGGTTGGTCGTGATGAACTGCGGGCTGATCCACCGAGTGCGCATCGCCTCGAGCACATTGGGGAAGTAGTGCGTCGTCCAGTCGTGCACGATCGCGTTGTTGACACAGATGGTGTCGTAAAAACCTTCGTGCCCCTCGTTAAACTCCTCCACCGCGATCGACGTCGCTCCGTGCGCACCGAAAACGGTCATGGCGTGCGCGAGTTCGGTGTCGTTCGAGACCTTGATGGTGTCTTGGGCGCCGGCGCCGGCTCGTGGCTTGAGGATCAGCGGGTAACCGACCTTGGCGGCGAAGTCCCAGATCTCGTCCGCCGAGTCTGCCGCTGTCGACTGCGCCGTCGGGATGCCGACCTTGCGCAGTGCCTCCTTCATCGACGGCTTGTCGCGGCACAGCCACGTCGCGTGCACCGACGTGCCCGGTATGCCGGTGGCCTCGCGCACCTGCGCCGCCGCCATCGTGTGCGCCTCGACTGTGGCTTCGAGCTTGTCGACGTAGACCTGGGACTGGATGTAGCGCACGGCTTCCGTCATCTCGTGGACGTTGGTGACATTGCCGACCTTGTAATAGCCGGTCATCGCATCGCGCAGCTCGTCCCCGAGCGCCCAGTCGTCGGACTCGCCGATCCCGATGACATTCGCCCCGACCGACGCAAGCGCGTGCACAAAGCGCCGCTGGTTGTTGGGGAAGCTCGGCTCGACGAAGACGATATTCATACCCCCGGACCCTAGCGCCCGGCTCAGGGTGGCGTGGGCGGCCGGGGTCTGCCGAGAGCGTGCGCTGCATCATGCCGCATACTGCCCGCTCGGCCTTCGCCTCGCGCGCGCGGGACTCTGGGCGGGCACCGTTGGCCACTCGACGACCCTGAACCGGCCACTCGACGACCCTGAACCGGCCACTCGACGGGGGGCGGGGCGGGGGGATGTATCAGCGGGGGCCCCGACGTGCTCCTCACTGATAGCTCGCCCGATCGGGCGGAGGAGCGGCAAGGAGGACGCGCCATGGCGCTGCGCGGAACGCTCAGCGAGCCGGGTCAACTGGCTCGGGCCGTGCTCGTCCACCAACTACGCCGCAGCGCTGCTCGCTCGGTCCCCGCGGCCGGGCTGGCGCTGCCCGTATTGATGGTGGGTCATCCTCGCGCGGGAGACTGGTGGATCGCCGCCTTGCCCGCGGCATGGGCGTTCTTCCACGCCGGCATGACCCTCGACCACGTCCGTCGGCTGCCCGACCGGCTTCGGCCACTCGGTCAGGATGGCGCGGGTGGGGGGTGGGCGACATACGGGAAGGCAGCAGCGGCAGCGATCGGCGCCGGGATCCTGGCCGCGATGCTGCTTCCGTGGCTGGTCGAGCAGTGGGTCGGCTTCCCTCTGCCACGACGGCTTCCGCCGCAGCCCCGCGGCTGGCTGGTGCTGCTGGTCGCTTCGACCATTGCCGTCAGTGCCGGTGCGGTGACCTTGAGCCGGGCCATCCCAGTCGCGCTCGACGGGCGGCGAGCACCCTCAGGCCGCACGAGCGGACTGGTGCCAGCGGAACTGACGGCTCGGACGCACGCCGGCGTCGCGATTGCCTGTTCCGGCGGTGGCATCCGCTCCGCAGCCTTTTGTCTCGGCGGACTACAACGCCTGATGGACGCTGGGATCTATGCCAAGGCCGATCGCGTCTACGGGGTGTCCGGCGGTGGCTACACCGCGACCGCCATGCATCTCGCGCGGCGCAACTGCGTTGTCGCACAGGGTGAACCGGAGCTCTTTGCGTCCGACTCACCGGAGATGGACTGGTTGCGCCGCCGCTCCGCGTTCCTCGTCCCGAGCGCCGCGGCGTGGGGTCGCGCACTGCTCGCCATGGCCAACGGCATCGTGGCCAATGTCGGCATGCTCGTGATGACGATGTGGCTCGCCACGGTGTATGGCGTGTGGTTCCTCGACCGGATGCCGCACCAGGGCGTGGCCCGCCTCGATCGGGTGACTGCGCAGTTCACCGTCAGCACGCCGCTGCGCACGCTCATCGTCGGCCTGGCGTTGAGTGCTTTCGCCTGGTTCGTCATCGCTATCGTGCGTCTGAAGTACCGGCGTGATCGGGTGCCCACCTTGACACCGGCTTATGTACCCCTGGCCCTAGCCGCCGCCGTCGGCGCCGCGTTGATCGCGATCCCGCAGTTCGTCGTCCTCAGCCACAATGCCGCAGTGAGCAGTCAGCCCACTGCGCTGATCGCCAGCGGCATCCGGGCCGCCGGCTTGGTTGATGCGCCAGTGTGTCGAAGGGCGTTGCGCGAGAGCTTCGTTCGCGAAGCGCGAATCGCCTGGCGGCGCACCGCAAACGCAACGAGCGCTACCGACATCCCCTTCGACTTCGGCGCGTGCGGCACGAGCGGCACGGACAACGCGGCCCTGTGGCCGACAGTTGCCGCGCCCGGCGCCGGCCGCCACACCGGGCCCGATGTCGCGGTCACAATGAACGCTCAAGCGCTCCTGGACTATCGGTGCCCTGGCCCCGACGAGAATCCGCCGAAGGGCCCGCTGCCCGCCTTCTGCTCCGACTCCGGGGATCGAACGGGTGGGTGGGCGAACCGCTGGACCGGTCTGGCCGCAATAGTCACTGCGCTGCTGACCTTGGGGAAGTCGGTGCGCGGCAACGGCGATTCCGACACGAAGGCCGGCAGGCTTTCGACCCTGGTCACGCGTGTCGTCCTGCCGTGGGCCGCGCTCATCGGCGTCATGGCCCTCATCGGCATCATCGGAATGAACATGGGGCGCGCCTTGACGATGGACCCCGCCCGCCTCGATCGCCCCTGGACGTATGCCGTGCCACTCGCCTTCCTCGCGTGCGTCCGGGTCCTCAACGATGCGACGACCAGCTCGCTGCACCCCTTCTATCGCGAGCGCCTGGAGTCGACCTTTTTGGTCAAGCGCACCGGCCCGACCGCGCGCGTGGCTGATCCGGCCGGACCGGTCACCCGGCTCGGCGCGGCTCTCGTTGCCCCGCTGGACCCCCTGACGGAGGCCACAGCCGATATGCCCCGCGGGCCGCAGCGCCCTCGGCACGAGGCGGCACGCCCGCAGCTGAGCATTCTGTGCGCGGCAAACTTCAACGACCACGACTACATCCCGGAGGAGCGCGGCTGCACGACCTTCCGATTCGAGACCGCCTCGGATGCGGCCGCCGGGCGCGCCTATATCGGCATCACCGACAGCCGTCTCCCCTTGCGAGACAACGGGACTCGGGGCCTCGACGAGGCGAGCAGGCCGCTGGGGGTGAGCCCCACGGCATACGGGCTCGTCGCGGATCCGCTCGGTGCGGACACCACGCTGGCGGTCGCGATGGCCGCGAGCGGTGCGGCGTTCTCACCCATCGTCGGGCGCCAGCAGGCGATCGTCCGGCCCTACCGGATTCTGATGACGCTCGGAAATGCCCGCTTGGGAGTGTGGTTGCCGAACCCCTACTACGCACTCGCCGTCAGCGCGGACCGCGACCTCGCAGCGCCCAGCCCCGCGCCGGCCGCGGGATACACGCTGTGGAAGCGGCTCTATAACAAGCCCGGGCCCTATCGCGTCTTCAAAGAGGCCCTGGGCCAGCAATCGGTCACCGACTCACGCATCTATGTCAGCGACGGCGGCCACTTCGACAACACGGGCATCGTCGAGGCGCTGCGCGACCGGCCAGCGGTGCTCTTCGCGCTTGATGCGTCCGCAGATCCGGCGGGCTCACTCGATGCGCTCAGTGACGCCATCACCACGGCGAGAATGGATCTCGGGCTGCTGATCACCCCGGCCATCGGACAGACCCTCGACCGGCTGCGCCCGGGGGTGGGCGACGCACGGGCGAGCCGCGGATGGGTGGTGCTCAACGCGGCATACGAAAGTGCGCCGGAGGCGGTCGTGTGCCGCATCTATTTCGTCAAGAACGTCCTGTCCACGGTGACCGATGCCGAACTGGACGGCTATGCGCGACGCAACCCCGAGTTCCCGCTCACAAGCACGGTGAATCAGTACTACGGTGAGTACGACTTCGAGGCCTATCGCCAGCTCGGGCGGCTGAACACAAACGAACTTCTCGCCAACACGGCCGCCTCCTCAGCGGTCGCCACGCAGGGCTGACCGTTCGCCGATCTTGGGATGCGGTTTCGCCGGTCACGTGCTTGGCTTTGGCTATGACCAACGTCATCGAGACGCGGGGGCTGGTCAAGAGGTATGGGGACCTCACCGCCGTCGACCACGTCGATATCACTGTGCCGCAAGGGACTTTCTTCGGCCTGCTCGGCCCCAACGGGGCAGGCAAGACAACAACCCTCGAGATGATCGAGGGCATCCGCGAGCCAGACGAGGGCGAGGCGCGCATCTTCGGCGAGCCCGTATGGCCGCGCAACCGCGCCCTGCTTCCCCGCATCGGGGTGCAGCTTCAGGCGTCGGCCTTCTTCGAACGTCTGACGGTCGATGAGCAGCTGCGTTGCTTCGCCGAGCTCTATGGGATGCCGCGCTCCCGCATCGACACCATGATCGAGTTGGTCGGGCTCCAGGAGAAGCGCAAGGTGCGCACCGAGGACCTCTCCGGCGGGCAGAAGCAGCGCCTGTCGATCGCCTGCTCGCTCATTCACGACCCCGAGATCGTCTTCCTCGACGAGCCGACCGCGGCGCTCGACCCGCAGGCCCGGCGCAATCTGTGGGACGTCCTGCGCGCGATCAACGCCGAGGGGCGCACCGTCGTGCTGACGACGCACTATATGGACGAAGCCGAGATCCTCTGCGACCAGATCGCGATCATCGACCATGGCACGATCCTGACCACCGACACACCGCGCAATCTGATCACCGGGCTGGGCGCGGCATACCGGATCTTGCTCAGCGAGGGGGCGGTCGCGGAGGCGGACGCCCGGCAGCTGCCGGGCGTCGAGAGCACGACCATCGACAACGGAACTCTCGCCCTCACCACGCACGATCCATCGCCGGTGCTCACTGCGCTCGCGGAACGTGATGCGCTGCAAGGACTTCAGGTGACCAGCGCCACGCTGGAGGACGTCTTCCTCACCTTGACCGGACGGGAGTACCGCGCATGAATGGCTTCGTCGCGCTCGCCCGGGCCCAGTGGAAGGGCTTTTGGCGGGACAAGCAGAACTGGTTCTGGCTGATGGCCTTCCCGCTGATGTTCCTCGTGCTCTTCGGCTTCCTCTTCCGCGACGCGGGGGTGAGCAAGTCGACGCTGACCGAGATCGGCTCGGTGGCGGTGATCGATCAGTTGCCCGCCGAGGCAAGGAACCAGTTCGACAACCTTTTCGAGGTCACCAAGACCACTGACTCGGCGAAGGCGTTGGAAGAGGTGCGCAAGGGGGATGTCGACGCAGCCGTCGAGCAGCGCGGCAATGAGGTCATCCTCCACTACAGCCAGGCCGATCAGGTCAAGGCGGCCACCGTACGCGGCACCCTGGGCGCTTTCGTCGACGGGGCCAATGTCGCGGCCTCGGGCAAGCCACCAGCCTTCACCCTGAACGCGACCGCGGTCGAGGACGAATCGCTCAAGCCGATCCAGTTCATCGCGCCCGGGCTGCTGGGCTGGGCCGTGGCAATGGGCGCGGTCTTCAACGCGGCGATGCCCTTTGTCAACTGGCGAACCAACAAGCTGTTGCGACGCATCCGGCTCGCGCCCGTGCGGACCGAGGCGCTGGTGGCCTCCCGGCTGCTCGTCTCGATTGCGGTGGCCTTCGTCCAGATGGGGGTCTTCCTGGCGGTCGGTGTCGGGCTGTTCGACCTGAGGCTGACCGGGTCGTGGTGGATGGCCGTGCCGCTGCTGCTCTGCGCGACGCTGGCCTTCATGGCGATCGGCCTGATCGCCGGGGCGATCTCCAAGACGGCCGAGGCGGCGTCGGGCATCGCGAACGTCATCATCATGCCGATGGCCTTCCTGTCGGGGTCGTTCATCCCGCTCGACCAGGCGCCAGGGTGGCTGCAGACGGTCTCGAAGTTCCTGCCGCTCGGCCAGTTGAACCAGGGTCTGCTGGACACCATGGTCCGCGGCGACGGGCCGGGCGCGGCGTTGGTGCCGATGGCGGCCCTGCTGGGCTTTGCGCTGGTGTTCGGGCTGATCGCGGCGCGCTTGTTCCGCTGGGAGGACTGACGCTCGCCGCTGACCCGGGAGTGCCGACCGGTGCGGCGCGGGCACTGCACGCAGGGCGAGCGGCCGGCATACGGGCGCAAAGGCGGTCACGGGCCTGTCGAATTGCGGGAGCGTCGCGCGACATCATGGTGACGGCGCCCGCCGTCGACGACCCGAAGGAGCAAGTCATGAAGTATTTGGTGTTGCTGGTCGGTGACGGCGAGGAAGCGCCGTGGAGCAGCCTGAGCGCGGACGAGCAGGCGGCGCTGATGCAGAAGTTCGGCGAGTTCGGCGCGGCGTGCACGGCGCGGGAGGGCGTCGCGATCCTCGGCGGCGAAGCGCTCGGTGGACCCGAGGACGCGACGGTCATGCGCACGCGGGCCGGGTCGGTGACCCTCACCGAGGGCCCCTATGCCGAGGCGCTCGAGGGCCTGGGCGGCTTCTATCTCGTGGAGTCCCCCGATCTCGACACGCTCGTGGAGTTGCTGCAGGCGCTGCCGCGCTACGACATGCAGATCTCCCCGGTCCTGGACATGGCCTGACGGGCGCCGCCCGAGGACGTATGCCGTGTCCCCCGCCGAGCAGGACGCTCACCTCGTCCTCGCGGACGTCTACCGCGCGGACTGGGGGCGCCTTCTCGGCGGACTGATCCGGCGGCACGGTCGACCAGACCTGGCCGAGGACGCGCTGGCCGACGCCGTCGCCTCGGCGAGCGCGTCCTGGCCGGCCGACGGCGTGCCGGCGAACCCACCCGGTTGGCTGGCTCATGTCGCGTCGCGCCGGGTGCTGGATGCGCTGCGGCACGAGTCGACGGCGCGGGCGAAGGCGCCGCTACTCGCCGTGGCGGAGGCCGTGTTGGCTGACGACGACGGGTTCCCCCGGGCGGACCTGCTGCGCGGTGTCGCTGGGCAGCCGACCAGCCCGGCGGCCGGCCGGCTTCCCGGAGTCGATGTCGACGACCGGCTCCCCCTGCTCTTCATGGCGACCCACCCGGCCCTGGCGCCGGAAGTCCGTCCGGCGTTGGCCCTGCGCTTCGTGCTCGGTGTGCCGACAGCGGACATCGCCGCGCTTTTCCTCGTGCCGACGGCAACCATGGCGGCGCGGCTGACCCGGGCCAAGGGGCGTCTGCGGGCGATCGGAGTCGGCTTCACGATGCCCGATCCGCAGGTATGGCCCGAGCGGGTAGATGACGTGGCGCGCGCGATCTATCTGGCCTTCACCGCGGGCTATGCCCCGCGGGAGGGCGAGCAGGTCGTGCGGGTGGCCGTCGCCGGCGAGGCGGTGCGCTTGGCTGCGCTCGCCGCTCACCTGCTACCGGGGCAGCCGGTGCTGGACGCGCTGACTGCGCTGCTCGTGCTGCAGCACGCTCGCCGGGACGCCCGCGCCGGCCCCGATGGTGATTTGGTGCGGCTGGCCGACCAAGACAGATCGACGTGGCACGCAGGCGAGATCGCCGTAGGACTGGCGACATTGACCAGGCTCACCCCGGGCACCGGATATGCCGAAGAACTCCGACTCCAGGCGTTGGTCGCTGCCTTCCACGACACCGCGCCCACGAGCGGCGCGACGGACTGGGCGGCCATCGCGCGGACGTATGCCCGCCTGGAGGACCTGACCGGATCGCCGATCGTCCGGCTCAACCGGGCCGTCGCGGTGGCCGAAATCGCCGGCCCGATGGCCGGCCTAGCCGTCCTGCAAGCCGCCGCCGACCAACTGCCGGGCCACCATCGAATCGCCGTCGTGCGAGCCGAACTGCTTCGACGCGACGGTGACCGCGAGGGGGCACGAACGGCATACGGGCAGGCGGTCGCCACGTGCCCGGACGGGCCTGAGCGGCGCCACCTGCTTCGCCGACTCGCGAGTCTGTGAGCACCTGGCCGGAACAGAGGCAGACAGGTAGACAAGGCAAGGCCCTTGTTCGCCAGGGAAGGCTTCTTCCGCGAACAAGGGGTATGTGGCCCGGGCGGGAAGCCTGGGACTACTTCCCCATGCCCTCGGTCAGACCGCGCAGAAACTGGCGCTGACCGATCAGGAAGAGCACGATCATGGGCAGAGCGGCCATGGTCAGGCCGGCGAATTGCACCGGCCATTCGGTCAGCAGACGCGACTGCATGTCCATCAAGCCAACGGGGAGCGTCTTGCGGTCGCTGTCAGAGATGAACACCAGCGCGAAGGCAAATTCGTTCCACGCAAAGAGCGCCTGCAGCAACGCGGCCGAGACCAGGATCGGCCGGCATACCGGCAGCACCAGCCTCCAGAAGATTTGCGTCCGCGTGGCCCCGTCGACGTAGGCCGCCTCGTCCATCTCGCGCGGCATATCGATCAGATAGGCCCGGATCAAGAAGGTCGTGAACGGGATCCGGAAAGCGGTGTAGAGCACGAGCAGCGCCCACAGGCTGTCGTAGATGTGGAGCCGCTGCAGTAAACCGAAAAGCGGCACAAGCGCGACGGTCGGGGCGACCATCAGCCCGCCGAGCAGGATGCCTGTGATCGCGTTCGAGAACGGCACCTTCACCCGCACCAGCCCGTAGGCCGCCCACGCCGAGATCAGCGTCGTCGTCACAATCGAGCCCGCCGTCACCAACGTGCTGTTGACGAAGAAGCGCACGACACCCGCGTTCCAGGCGCGTTCGAAGTTGCCCCAGCGCATTTCTCCGGGCAGCGACCACGGGTTAGCGAAGAGCTCGGAGTTGTTCTTGAAGCTGGAGAAGACCATCCACAGCAGCGGATAGACCACAGCCAGCACGAGCGCCAGCAGCCCGATGCCGATGAGGACCTGCACGACGGTCCGCCCGATCCAGCCGTCGGCGCGGGTCGCCCGATTGGGCGCGACCGCCATGGGCGAAGTTGTCGAAGACGTCATCACATCTCCACCCGGCGCCGGCGGCCGATCATGATCTGCAGGATCGCGAAGCCGAAGGTCAGCACGAAGATCACCGTCGCAATCGCCGACGCATAGCCCATGTCGTCTGCCAGAAAAGCGTTGCGGTAGAGCCAGGTTCCCAGCACCTGACTGGAGTCGGACGGCCCGCCGGCCGTCATGACCATCACTTCGTTGAAGACGAGGAAAGCCCCCGCGACGGTCAGGATGATCAGCAGTGTGGTCATCTCCCGCACCATCGGGATGGTCACCGAGAAGAACTGCCGGACCGCGCCGGCACCATCCACACGGGCCGCCTCATACAACTCGCGGGGGATCCGCTGGATGGCGACGACGAAGAGCACGGCGGTGTAACCGATCGACTGCCACTGGCTCATTCCGATGATGCTCCAGATCGCGGTGCTCCGCTCGCCCAGCCAGGAGTGCTGCCACTGCTCCAGCCCAACCGCCCCGAGCAGGCGATTCAACAGCCCGAACTGCGGGTTGTAGATGAAGGAGAACAGGATGCCCGCGACGGTGATCGAGATCACCGCTGGGATGAAGTAGATGACCCGCAGGATGCCCCGCAGCCGCTGGTGGACGAACTCTTCCAACACCGCCGCCAGGCACAGAGAGCAACCGACCTGGAAGACCAGGGACACCACGGCATACGCGATGTTGTTGCGCAGCGAACGCCAGAAGATCGGGTCGCTCGCCGCAGTCGCATAGTTGTCGAACCCGACGAAGACCGGCTTGGGCGAGAAGGCATTCCAGCTGTAGAAGCTCAGCCGGACGTTCTCGACGATGGGGTAATAGACGAACACCCCCAGCAGCACCAACGCGGGCAGCAGCCAGATCAGCCCGCGGATGCGTGTCATGCGCGACGCCATTGTTCCCTCCCTCACGCCAGCCGGGCGCACGGTTCGATCCGGGAGCGGCAGGACGTATGCCGGCCGCCCCCGGATTTCCGGTCAGCTCACTGACTTCTTGGCCTTTGCCGCAGCGTCCTGCACGGACTTCATGACATCGGCCGGGCTCTGCGACCCGTCCAGGATCCCTTGCCCGCCGGAGAGGTAGGCGTTCGCGACGTCGGCATTGGTGACCGTGTCCAGCCAGATCGCGAAGCTGTTGGCAGAGCTGATGTCCTTCAGCGCGGCCTCGAGCTGGGGGAAGGAGTTCTCGGCGGTGGCCGTGCCCTGGACAGAACTGAGCCAGCCGATGCTCTTGGTCATCTCGGCGCCATTGGCCTTGCTGGTCATGAACTTCAGGAAGTCCACCGCAAGCGCAGCATTCTTGCTGCCAGAGTTGACCATGAAGCCGTCGGGCGCACCGGTCAAGGCGCCCTTGTCACCCGCTGCGGACGCGGTCGGCGGCAGCCGGAAAAAGTCCCAGTTGTCGGCGAGTTCGGCCGGAGCGCCGCCCTTGGCGGTCAGCACCGAGAACTCCACGGACTCCAGGAAGTGCATGGCAGCCTTGCCGGCGAGGAAGTTCGCCTGCGCGGTCTCGTGGGAGAGGCCGTTAGAGCCGGAATCGAAGCAGGCCTCGCTGATCTGCTTGAACTGATCCAGGGCCGCGGCGTAGCCGGCGTCGGTGAAGGCGCCGGTCGCCGGGTTGTAATCCGCGTCGCGAGTGGCCTGCGGGACGTCCATGGCGTTGAGTTGGGTGATGTAGTGGATCGCAGGCCACCCGTACTGGTTGCCGAAGGCGATCGGGGTGTAGCCCGCGCTCTTGAGCTTGCCGCACGCGGCGATCAGGTCTTCCAGGTTCGCCGGCTTCGCCACGCCCACCTTCGAGAAGATCGCGGTGTTATAGGCCATGTACTTCGCGTCGAGGTTGATCGGAACGCCGTAGGACTTCCCGTCGTACTCGAAGGCTTTCAGGGCGGCTGGCGAGAAGCTCTTGCCCCACTCGGTGTCCGGGCCCATGACCGAGGTCAAGTCGGCGGCCAGCCCGGCGCGCACGAACTTATTGGCGAAGTCACCAGCCCAGGAGAAGTAGATGTCGGGCAGTTGCTTCGAGGCGGACAGCACGCGGATCTTGTCCTTGTAGGGCTGATCCCCTACTTGCTGCAGGTCGACCTTCACGCCCGAGTTGGCGCTCTCGTAGTCGGCGGCGACCTTCTCGAAGTACGGGGCGTACTTCGGATCGGCGAACTTGGTGACGATGGTCAAGGTACCCGACTTCGTCGCGGCCGACGAGGTCAGGTTGGCGGACGCCGTGGTTTTCGCGGCCGTGCCCGGCGCGCCGCACGCGGCGAGGGCGCCGGCAGCGCTGACGGCGATGAGGGCGGTGATGCGGGATCGGGTCGACATGGTGTCCTCCGTCAGGAGCGGGGTGGGGTAGCGGCTCGCCTCGGCTGCTCGAGGTCCGGGGCGAGGGTCGTGATTGGAGCGCCGGGATGGCCGAATGCCCCATAGGTCGCGCATGCTGCGCTGGCGTATGCCGTTGCCGCGGTGAGCGCGTCCCCCGGCTGCTCCGCGCGGAGCAGTCCCGCGAGCAGCCGTGCGATGAAGGCGTCACCGGCGCCGAGGGTGTCGACGATCGGGCCGGTGCCTGCAGGGGCCCAGCTCGTCGACTCCTCGGTCAGCAGCCAGGCGCCGCTGGCGCCGCCGGTCACGGCAACCGTGCTCGGCCCGAGATCACGCACCCGTCGGCCAAAGGCGAGGGCGCCCGACTCAGCGCCCGAGGGCAGCGAGACGATCGCAATGTCGACATGTTGGGCGAGCCCCTCGACATACGGCCAGGGCTGCTCGGAGAAGTCGAAGGATAGGCGCCGAGCCGCCACCGCGAGCTGCGGGAGTTGCGACTCGACCCCCGAGCAATCGCCGGTGTGCACCAGGTCGAAACCGGCGGCATCGGTCAATTGCGCCTCGTCCAGGACGAAACGAGAGATTCCGGGATCGCCGTGCCCGAAGACGCGGTTGCCGTCGACGACGCGCACATCGGCATACGCCGTCATCCCGGGGACGATCTCGACCCGGGAGGCCTCGACGCCCTCCGCTGCGAGCGCGGACCGCACGAGTTCGCCTGCGGCGTCGGCGCCGGTGACGCCGAGATAGGCGGTCTCGATGCCGAGGCGACGCGCGTGTACGGCGACATTGAGGGCGTTGCCGCCCGGATACATCACCCCGTCGTCGACATAGCGGTCGACGACATTGTCGCCGAGGCACAGGAGCCGCGCGCTCATCTCAGTACGCCATTCGCCGGTAGTAGCGCCGCGTGGTGAGCGGGTGGTCGCGCAGCACCTCCAGGTGGGCGCTGACGCGCTCCAGCAGCGCGGCCACGACGACGGGTGTGAGCACGGCCGAGACCTCCCCGGGCAGCTCACCGAGGTCGGCATCCGCGGCGTCGATCACCAGCACGTGGTCGGTGACCGTGCGACTGAAGTCGATGACGCGATCGGTGAGCGGGCGCGTCTCGTCCCGTCCGGCGATCACGACCAGGGGCACGCCCGGCTCCATGAGTTCGAGGGTGCCGTGGAAGAAGTGCGCGGCATGGACGGGGCGCGTCCGGATCCACTGCATCTCCTCCAGGATGCACATGGCGTAGTAGTGCGCCGCCGGCCAGGCATAGCCGGCCGCGGTGACGACGTAATAGTCGCGGGCAGCGAGGAAGGCGGCCGCATCCGCGGCCTGATTCTCGTATGCCGTTTTGACCGCCACCAGACGCTCCGGCAGGTTAGCGAGGCGGTCGGCCAGGGAGGCCGCTGGCCCCCAGTCGTCACTCTGCGCGGCAAGACCCGCGATCCCCAGCAACGACTGAAGATAGAAGGACTCGCTCGAGCTGTCGTCGGCCGCCTCCTCGTTCACCAGCGTGAGGTCAGCCGCCGTGGCCAGTGGTGAGTCGGCGTGCGCAGTCAGGACCGCGATCCAGGCGCCCTGTGCCTTGGCCTGCTGCAGGACCGCGATGCTCTCCTTGGTCGTGCCGGACAGCGATGGGATGACGACTGCGCTGCCAGGCCCGAACGCTGCCTGGCCGACGACCTCCTCGGCGGGATGCCGAAGCTGGACGGGCAGGCTGAGGTGTCGATCGGCCAGCCGCAGGGCCGGCTCCATGAGGATGCCCGCACCGCCGGTGCCGAGAAAGACCACCTCCTCGAGACTGCCCGCCCGTTGCCTCTGAGCGAGCGCGTCCCCCAGCTCGCGGCCGCGGGCGATGGCCGCGGACTGGATGCGCAGATAGCGCTCCTGATCGAAGTTCAACAAGCCCTCGGCCCGCTCGGTGCTGGTCGTCATCGCCGCATTCGCCTCAGTACTCGACCTTGAACATGTAGTGGCGGTTCTCCAGCGAGTGGTTGCGTACGTGCTCGTAACGCTGGGCGAGGCGATTGGCGAGTGCGCCGACCACGAGCGGGGAGACGATCGGGCGGACGGCCGCGGGGACGCCGGGGAGTTCGAGGTCGGCAACGTCGATGGTCCGGGCGCGGCCGGCATAGGTGTCGAGGAAGGCCAGAGCACGCTCTCCCATCGGACGAGAGGCGTCCTCACCCAGCCACAGGATCACCGCCGAGTCGTTGTCGATCACCTCGAAGGCCCCCTGGAAGAACTCGCCGCTGTTGAAGCCTGCTGCGTGCTTCCACTGCATCTCCTGCAGGAAGCACATCGCCATGCCATACGCCCAGCCGTAGCTCGGACCGGAGCCGAGCACGTAGGTGACGTCATCGTCCTTGAAGTCATCGGCGATGGACGCGAGGGTGGGATCGGCCTCCTCGACGGCGTGCCGGACGGCGGCGGGGAGGGCGCTCAGGCCCTGGTCGATGTCGTCCCAGGGCAGGTCGTTGCCGGTTGCCTCCAGGACGGCAAGTGCGACGAGAAGTTCGAAGATGTCGCTCTTGCCAGAGAAGGCGATGCCCACGGCTTCGGCGAGCGGGCTGCCCGCCTTGGCGGCGGCGATGACGGTGGCCCCGGTGGCGGTCGCTGTCTTTGCGGCTTCCACGGTCTCCTTGGTGGTGCCCGTGTAGGAGGCGAGGACGACGAGCGATCCCTTGCCCATGAGCTTGGGCTGGCTGCAGTTGAGCTCGTCGCTCTGCAATTGAAAGGTCGGCACGGTGCCGTGCCGCTGGAGGAGGTAGTGGGCCGGGTAGCTGCAGATCAACGAGCCGCCCGCACCGACGAACCAGATATTCGTCAGAGCACTGGACACAACCTCGCGGATCACCGTGCGGATGTGGTCGCGCTCGGCGATGGCGCTTTCGAGCTTGGCCTCGGTGTCGGCGTCGATGGGCTTGAGGTCTAGCACCTGGGTCATATCGCTTGTCATTCCTTCGGCTTCTTGCTGGAGTCTTCGGCTGGTTTCGACGGCCTGGAGCAGATTGAGAACGTTCTCACTAGCGGATATGAGAACGTTCTCAAACTAGCGGTGAAGCTGTCAAGAGCTGTCGCGGAAAAGCTTCCTGACGCGCCCAGTCGCTGGCCGCGGAGCCGGTCTTTCGGCCGGCGGTCGAGGCGCAGCACGACGTCGTCCCGACCACTACGCTCGGCGGCAGTATCCGAAAGGTTAGGAGCGACCGGACATGAGCGGGGAGGGCCGCGTGCACGTCACGGTCGGTGATGTTGCGCGGGAGGCCGGCGTCTCCGTGGCGACAGCCGCTCGCGCGTTGGGTGACTACGGTTCTGTGAGCGCCAAGAGCCGGGCGCGGGTCGAGCAGGCCGCGGCCAGCCTTGGTTACAGCCCCAACATGGTGGCCCGCAGCATGATCACCGGATCGACCAAGACCATCGGCGTGATCGTCGCCGACATCGAGAACCAGTTCTTCCAGCGGGTTCTGCGCGGCATCACCCACATCACTTCGGAGCGGGGCTACGACCTCGTGCTGGCCAACACCGACGAGAGCCTCGACCGCGAACGGCGGGCGCTGCGTGTGATGACCTCGCGGCGCGTCGACGGGATCATCCTGTCGCCGACGGAGGTGGCCGACACGCAGGAGATCCGTGCGGTGGCCGAGTCGGGAGTGCCAATCGTGCTTATCGACCGCCGACTACGGGGTGTCAATGTCGACAGTGTCGGCATTCGCAACCGCGGTGCGACGTATGACGCGACAAACCGGTTGATCTCCCTGGGACACAAGCACATTGCCGTCATTACCGGTGGTACCGCAGAATCGGCGCCGGTCCTGAAGAACGCCACGGTGGCGACCTTACGACGCTTGTCTGCCACCACCCTGGGTACGCGGACGGCGGGTTACCGCGAGGCGCTAGAGGCGGCCGGGCTGGCATACCGGAGCGACTTCGTCGCCGCCAACGGCTTCCGACAGGAGGATGCGCGAGCCGCGACTGTCGCCTTCTTCGCGTTGCCTGATCCGCCGACGGCGATCATCGCCTTCGACAGCCTGCTTTCCCTTGGGGTGCTGCAGGGCCTGCGCGACGTGGGCGCCCGCTCCCCGGACGATGTCTCCCTGATCGGTTTCGATGATGCCCCCTGGGCAGAGGTCGTCGATCCACCCCTGACGGTGATCGGCCAGCCGACCCTCGAGATCGGCGTGCAGGCGGCGACGCTCCTCCTCGACCGTCTCGCCGGGCGCGGGCGGGCGCACGTCCACCACCGTCTCGAAACGACCCTGATCGAGCGCGGCTCCGTCGGACTGCCCCGCCTCAACGGCGTGCCGACAGGCCCTCGGGCCGGACTGTAGGCATGGCAAACCCCTTGTTAGCCAAGGAAGACTTCGGGTGCCGACAAGGGGTTTGGGGCAGCGGGCGGGAAAGCTGGACATAGGCGTGACGGATGGGACCGCACACCCGGGGGCGGTTACGCTGTAACACTGCATGTGAAGGAGGTGGCCGATGGGGCGGTTGCAGCGCATCGAGAACAAGCTGGAGCGCGCCATCAATGGTGCCTTCGCCAAGGCGTTCCGGGCCGAAGTCCAGCCCGTCGAGATCGCCAGCGCGGTCCGGCGCGCCATGGACGACGGGGCGACCGCGCTGGCCAAGGGCCGCACCTATGTCCCGACCAGCTACCGCGTCGAGTTGTCCGAGAGCGACTATGAGCGCCTGCACACCTACGAGGCCGACCTCGAGGAGGAGTTGCTCGCGGCCGCCGAAGAGCACGCCGAGAGCCAGCGCTACCTGACCAAGTCCGGCTTCGACGTCACCTTCAGCCGGGATGCCGAGCTCGAGACCGGTCTTTTCCGCGTCACCGCCGACGATTGCCGTATGCCGGCCCGCACCCCCTCCCGGGATCCCGAACGTAACGCGTCGCGGCCCGGCCACGCCGGCGAGCAGCGTTCGCGACGCGAGTCTCGGGCCACGGACGAGCCACGGCCCGCGGCCCCGGTCGCCGACGCCCCCCGCGGGCGTGGGTCGCGCGGCCAGGAGCCGGCCGCGGACGGCGCCGGCCGCGACAACCCGGCCAGTTACGACGACGACCCGCTGGACTTCCCCCCCACTCGCCCCACCCCGCCGGCCCGCCCGGCGACGCCGGCCCATCGCCCCCTGACCGCGGCCGACCGGCCCTGGCTCGACCTCGAGGGCGACCGCTATCCGCTGCTCGGGGCAATGACCGTGCTCGGCCGCGACACCGACTGCGCAATCGTCGTCGAGGACGTCAACGCCAGCCGGCGGCACAGCGAGATCCGGGTGACCGTCGACGGCCCGCGCCTGGTCGCGACCGTCAAAGACCTCGGCTCGACCAATGGCACCTGGGTCAACGGCGAACGGGTCACCTCCCAGCGGCTGACCAATGGCGATCGCCTCACGGTCGGCCGGACGAGTTTTGTCTATCGCTCCGGTCGGCGGTGACGAGGGCCACCCATGAGCGAGCTGACGCTGACCATCCTCAAGCTCGGGCTCCTGGTGCTGCTCTGGCTGTTCGTCTTCAGTCTGGCGACCGTGCTACGCGGTGACCTCTACGGCACCCGCGTCGTCAACCGGGTGACGACGCGCCGCTCGGGCGCGGCCGTCGCCGCGGGCTCTCCCGAGCCGGCACCGAGAGGCCGCCGCCGCAATGGCGCCCCCAACCTCGTCGTGACCTCCGGCCCGCTCGCCGGCACGCGAATCCCCATGGGCGAGAACGACATTCTTATCGGCCGCAACCCTGAGTGCCATCTCGTCCTCGACGACGACTTCGCCTCAGGCCGGCACGCTCGGATCTTCCCGGCCGAGGGTGGCTGGGGCGTCGAGGATCTCTCCTCGACCAATGGCACCTTCGTCAACAACCACCGCATCGACGAAGCCGTCGCCTTCGAGGCCGGCAGCCAGATCCGCATCGGCCGGACCATCATCGAGTTGCAGAAGTAGCCGTGCCGCTCGCCTTCGATTTCGCCGCGCGCTCCGACGTCGGGTTGGTGCGCTCGGACAACCAGGACTCCGGGTATGCCGGCCCCCACCTGCTCGTCGTCGCCGACGGTATGGGCGGCCACGCCGGCGGCGATATCGCCAGCTCGACGGCGATCGGCTATCTCGTCGAACTCGACGACGAGTCCCACGGCAGCGGCGAGGCCGGCGACGAGCTGGACCAGGCCATCGCCACCGCGAATATCGAGATCGGCCGGATCGCCAGCGAACGCTCCGAGCTCAAGGGGATGGGCACCACCGTCACCGCGTTGCTGCGCTCGCGCAACAAACTGGCGATCGCCCACATCGGCGACTCGCGGGCCTACGTCCTGCGCGACGGCAACCTCGGGCAGATGACGACCGACCACTCGTTCGTCCAGACCCTGATCGACCAGGGGCGGCTGACGCCGGAGGAAGCCGGCTCCCACCCGCAGCGCTCGCTCGTCACGCGCGTGCTGACCGGCGCCCCCGGCGACCGGCCCGACCTCGGGGCCCGCGAGGCGCACCTCGGCGAGCGCTATCTGCTCTGCTCCGACGGCCTGTCCGGCTTCGTCGGCACCGAGACGATCGCCGAGATCCTGGGCGAGCGCCGCACCCCCGCCGAGACCGCCGACCGGCTCGTCGAACTGGCGCTGCGGGCGGGCGCCCCCGACAATGTCACCGTCATCGTCGCCGATGTCGTGGACTACACGACCGGGCGTCCGCCCTCCGTCACCCCGCAGATCGTCGGAGCCGCGCGGCTGAGCCCGGCTGGCTCCAAGGCCCTCCGCGAGACCCCCGCCGCGAAGGCCGCTGCCCTGCGCCCCACGCTCGGCTTGGACGAAGAGACCGAGCAGGTCGAGCGCCTCGCCCTCGCCGAGGAGGGCGCGACCACGCGGCGCAAGCGGCTGATCCGCCTGTTCGGGGCGATCGCAGCGGCGCTGATCGTGCTCGCCGGGGGTCGTATGCGGCATACGGCTGGAGTCAGCGGCAGTACTATCTCGGCCCCAAGGACGGGGAGGTCGTCCTCTATCAGGGGCTCGCCTACGAACTCGGACCGATCTCCCTCTCCACCCCCCTGGAACAGACCGGCGTCGCTCTCGACGACCTGTCGGCCGACTACCGGGCGACGGTCGATGAGCAGACACGCTATGCCAGCCGCGCCGAAGTCGACCAGGCGATCGGCAATCTGCGCCGGGTCGCCGCCGCGTGCGCCGCGAGCAAGGCCCGCGGGCAGACGTGCGGACTGGACGTCGCGACGCCGACCGCATCGACATCGACCACCGGCACGCCCACGGGAACCTCGTCATCGTCGACGAGCGCGAGCACCTCGACACCCTCTCGATCCCCCGCCAAGACCACCACGAGCAGCTCATCGGCCCGGAGCACGCCATGAGCGTGATCACCTCGCTGCGCCCGCGCCGGGGCCGCAATGTCGAACTCTTCCTGTTGATCTTTGCCGTCGGCATCGTCGTCCTCTCCTATGTCGCCGTCGAGGTGGCCACCCACGACGCCATCCCGGCGAATCTCGCCACCCAGGGCGGCGGGCTGCTCGCCATCGCCCTCGCCGTCCACCTGGTTCTGCGCTTCACCGCGTCGTATGCCGATCCCCTCCTACTACCCATCGCCACCCTGCTCAACGGGCTGGGTCTGGTGATGATCCACCGCATCGACATCGCCCACGGCGACAGCCTGGGCGAGGGCAGCGCCCTCCGGCAGTTGACGTGGAGCGCTCTGGGCGTCGCCATCGCCATCGCGATGATCCTCTGGCTGCGCGATCACCGGACCCTGCGCCGCTATACCTTCCTCGCCGGCGTCGCCGGCGTGGTGTTGCTGCTCCTGCCGCTCGTTCCCGTCCTAGGCCACGAGGTCTACGGTGCGCGGATCTGGATCAAGCTGGGCCCCTTCACCTTTCAGCCCGGTGAGGTTGCCAAGATCGCGCTTGCCGTGTTCTTTGCCGGCTACCTCGTGCGCACCCGCGATGTGCTCTCGATCTCCGGGCGCCGGGTGCTCGGGCTGACCCTGCCGCGCGGACGCGACCTGGGGCCGATCGGTGCCATGTGGCTGCTGAGCCTGGCGGTGCTGTTTTTCCAGAAGGACCTCGGCTCGGCGCTGCTCTTCTTCGGCCTCTTCGTCGCCATGCTCTACGTCGCGACCGAGCGGATCGGGTGGATCGCCATCGGCCTGACGCTGGCCGCGGCCGGAGCGGTGCTCGCCTATCAACTCTTCGCCCACCTGCAGGTCCGCGTCCTGTTGTGGCTGCACCCGTTCAGCGCCCAGGCCGCGGAGGTCTCCGACCAACTGGCCCGAGGGCTGATGGGCATGGCGGCCGGCGGCATGCTCGGCACCGGCCTCGGACGCGGCCGGCCCGATATCACTTACTTCGCCGAGTCCGACTTCATCATCGCCAGCTTCGGCGAGGAACTGGGCATGGTCGGCCTCTTCGCCATCCTCTTCCTTTACATCCTGCTGGTCGAGCGCGGACTGCGGACCGCCATCGGCGTACGCGACGGCTTCGGCAAACTGCTGGCCGCCGGGCTCTCCTTCTCGGTCGCGCTGCAGTGCTTCGTCGTCGTCGGCGGCGTGACCCGGGTGATCCCGCTGACCGGGCTGACGATGCCCTTCCTGTCCGCGGGCGGTTCCAGCCTGCTGGCGAACTGGACCCTCGTCGCACTGCTGCTGCGCATCAGCGATCAGGCGCGTCAGCCGATCGCCGATGCCGTCGTCCAGGATCGGGTGGACGCCCGGTGAACGCCCCGATCCGGCGCCTGTCCACCCTCGTCGCGGTCCTCTTCGCGACCCTGCTCTTCGCCGTCACCTGGATCCAGTTCGTCTCGGCCCGCGCGATCAACGACCTGCCCGGCAACACCCGCTCGCTGCTCGCGTCCTACAACCGCGAGCGCGGGTCGATCCTCGTCGCCGGCGAGGCGATCGCCCGGTCGACGCCGGCCAAGGACGAGCTGAAGTGGAATCGGGTCTATCCGATGCCCACCCGCTATGCCCATGTGACCGGCTACTACTCCTTCGTCTACGGGCCGGGCGGCGGGGTCGAGGGCGCCGAGAACTCCCTTCTGTCCGGCACCAGCGACACCCTCTTCTACCGCCGGGTCTCGGACCTGCTCACCGGGCACGACCCGGTCGGCGCCAGCCTGGAACTGACGATCAACCCGGCCGCCCAGGCGGCCGCCGACAAGGCGCTGGGCAATCAGCGCGGCGCGGTCGTCGCCCTCGACCCGAGCACCGGCGCGATCCTCGCCATGGTCAGCCACCCGTCATACGACCCCAGCGAACTGTCCGCGCACTCCAGCTCCGCCGTCGAGAAGGCATGGACGCGGCTGCTCCGCGACGACGGCGACCCGCTGATCAACCGGGCGATCGCCGGTGACCTCTACCCGCCCGGCTCGACCTTCAAGCTCATCACGGCAGCCGCGGCGCTGGAGTCGGGGAAATACACCCAGGACAGCGTCCTACCGGGGCCTGCCGCACTGAAGTTGCCCGGGGTGACCACGCCGCTGCCCAATCACGACGGTCAGCCCTGCGGGCCCAATGACAAGACCACGATGCTGCACGCCTTGGTAATCTCGTGCAACACGGCGTTCGCCGACCTGGGCATGACCCTCGGCCCGGAGACCCTGCGCGACCAGGCGGCCAAGTTCGGCTTCGGCCAGCCTCTGAAGGTCCCCATGTCCGTCACGCCGAGCGTGGTGCCGGCCGGGATGAACGAGCCCAACACCGCCCAGGCGGCGATCGGGCAGTTCAGCGTCCGCGCCACCCCGCTGCAAATGGCCATGGTCGCCGCTGCCATCGGCAACGACGGGGTGGTGATGACGCCCTATCTCGTGCGCCGGGTGCTGACCTCCTCGCTCAAGACCATCGACGAGACCTCGCCGCAGACCCTCTCCGAGGCGATCTCGACGGCGACCGCCCGGCAGCTGACGACGATGATGAAAGCCGTCGTCGCCGAAGGCACCGGCCGCCCGGCGCAGATCGCCGGCGTCGAGGTCGCCGGCAAGACCGGCACCGCCGAACACGCCCCGGGGGCGGCACCGCACGCCTGGTTCACCGCCTTCGCCCCCGCCGACAAACCCAAGGTCGCCGTTGCCGTCGTCGTCGAGGACGGCGGCACGATGGGGAGCGAGGCCGCCGGCGGTCTGGTGGCCGGCCCGATCGCCAAGGCCGTCATCGAGGCGGTGCTCGGATCGTGACACCACTGTCCACCGTGATTGAGGAGAAGTCGTGAGTACGCCCGTTCCCAAGCTCCTGGGCGGTCGCTACGAAGTCGGCGACCTGATCGGTCGCGGCGGTATGGCCGAGGTGCACCGCGGCTACGACACCCGCCTCGGGCGGTCGGTCGCCATCAAGATCCTGCGCAGCGACCACGTCCGTGACCCGCACTTCCTCTCCCGGTTCCGCCGGGAGGCCCACTCCGTGGCCGGCCTCAACCACCGCTCGATCGTCGCGGTCTATGACTCCGGGGAGGATCAGCTCATCGAGTCCGGCGGGGCCAAGATCGCCGTCCCCTATATCGTCATGGAGTTCGTCGACGGCCACACGCTGCGCGAGATTCTCAACGCGCGAGGCGCGCTGGACCCCCACGAGGCGTCCCGGATCACCGAAGGCGTCCTCGATGCCCTCGCCTACAGCCACCACGCCGGGATGGTGCACCGCGACATCAAGCCGGCCAATGTCATGGTCGCCCAGGACGGGTCGGTCAAGGTCATGGACTTCGGCATCGCCCGGGCGGTCGCCGACACCCAGGCGACGATGACCCAGACGTCCTCGGTGATGGGCACCGCGCAGTACATCTCGCCCGAACAAGCCGAGGGCCAGCCGGTCGACGCGCGCTCCGACCTCTACTCCACCGGGTGCCTGCTCTTCGAACTGCTCACGGGTCGCACGCCCTTCGTCGGCGAGCCGGTGTCATTGACCTATCAGCACGTGACCAAGGCGCCGCCGCTGCCGTCGGAGTTGAACTCGGCCGTGCCCGAAGCGCTGGACGCGATCGTGGCGCTCGCCCTGACCAAGGACCGCGACCGGCGCTATCAGAACGCCGGGGACTTCCGCGACGACCTGCGCTCCTATCGCCTCGGCCGCGCGATCAGCCCGCCGGCCCGGGCAGCCCTGATCGCGGACCTGCCGACCCAAGCGGTGCCGCAGACGCCGGCAGCGGATGCGGTCATCGCCCCGGTGGCGCCGCCACCGCGCCCGCCGGAACCGGAGACCGCGAGCCTGCCCACGGCATACGACAAGAAGCGCGGGCGCGGTGGGGCGATCGCCCTCGTGCTCTCGCTCATCGCGGCGCTCGCCGTGCTCGGCATCGCCGGGAAGATGTATCTCGACTCGCGGCCGGTGATGATCGAAGTGCCCAATGTCGTGGGCGCTCCGGTCGAGACAGCGAAGGCGCGGATCCTCGCCGCCGACCTGCAGGTGACGGTCGAATATCAGCCGTCGCGCGACGTCGCCAAGGACCACGTGATCAAGCAGGACCCGAAGGAGTATTCGGAGCAACTGGCCCGGGCGCTGATCACGTTGACCGTCTCTGGTGGGCCGGCGGCGACGCGGGTGCCACCATTGGTGGGCATGGAGCAATCGGTGGCCGAGCAGGCGATCAAGGACGCCGGGCTGACCGTCGGCACGATCACCAAACTCGACTCCCCCGAGCAGCCGAAGAACCACGTCGTCAGCAGCACCCCCGAGCCGTATGCCGATGCCGCCGAGGGCGATTCGGTCTCCTTGGTCATCGCGACCGGGAAGGTCACGGTGCCAGACCTCAAGGGGAAGACCGAGGACGAGGCGCGGGCGATCTTGTCGGACCTGCGCCTGCCGGTGGTCACCGAGACGCGGGAGAGCAGCGAGCCCGAAGGCACCGTTCTGGAGCAGAGCCCCAAGGCGGGCAAGGTCAATGTCGGCACGGAGATCACCCTGGTGCTCGCCAAGGCCCGTCCGGTGACCCAGACGTTCACGATTACCCAGACCCCGTCGTCGAGCTCGACGACCACGACGACGACAGACCAGCCCTCGACGCCACCCACGAGCGAGAGTTCGACGCCGCCGCCGATCACGCAGACCTCCCCCGGCACCGCCCGCTCGACCACGACCACGACGACGGCCCCCACGTCCCCGGCCCACCTCCCCCGCCCATAGGTCGAAAGGCCGGTTCAGCCCCGTCGAGAGGCCGGTTCAGCCCCGTCGAGAGGCCGGTTCAGGGTCGTCGCGGTCACCACGCTCTAGGTCGGCGAGTCCGGTCCGGACGTGCCAGCGCCGTGAAGAGGTTCGCACGGGTCCGGCATACGGTTAGTTGGTCGCGACCATCCGGGCGATACCCGCACCGTCGCGCACCAGCGGGCTGAGGCCAGCGGACGCGGCGATGGCGTCACTCGCGCCGCACATCGCCAGCCAGTTCGCGAGCAGCCGGTGGCCGCCCTCGGTGAGCACGCTCTCTGGATGGAATTGCACCCCATGCAGCGGCAGATCTCGATGGCGCACAGCCATGATGATGCCCGAGGCCGTATGCCCGTTCGCCACCAGCTCGTCGGGCAGCGTCGGCGGGTCTATGGCCAGCGAGTGATAGCGCGTCGCGGTGAAAGGCGAGGCCAGCGAGTCGAGCACACCCGTGCCGTCGTGGATGACGCGCGAGGTCTTGCCGTGCAACAACTCCGGCGCCCGGCCGACCGTCGCACCGGTGACCACACCGAGGGCTTGGTGGCCCAGACATACGCCTAGCATCGGTTGAGCGCGCTCGCCGCAGGCTTCGATCATCGCCATGGAGACGCCGGCGTCTTCGGGGGTACCGGGTCCGGGCGAGATGAGCACTCCGTCGAAATCGGCTCCGTCGGCGGGCGCGATCTCGTCATTGCGCACGACCTCGGTATCCGCGCCGAGTTGCTGTAGATAGCCGACGATCGTGAAGACGAAACTGTCGTAGTTGTCGACGACGAGGATCCGGGTCACCAGCTCAGCCTAAGGCTGCACGAGACTCAGGCGGGGCCGAATCGGCCCCTCGACGGGGCTGAACCGGCCTCTCGACGCGGAGCGGGGGGGTCAGCGGACGGCGCGGGCGTAGGTGTTGTCCAGGGTCGCGGCATACCCCGGGAAGGTCTTCTCGCCGGTGCGCTCGACGGCATAACCGAGGCCGAGGGCGGCGACATACTCCTGATATCGCTGGATCTGCGGGTCGCCGGCAAGCGCCGCTTCGAGCGCATCCGGATCGCCGATCGCGCTGATCACGAAGGGCGGAGAGTAGACCCGGCCGCGCAGGATCAGGGTGTTGCCGACGCACCGCACCGCACTGGTGGCGATCACCCGCTGATCCATGATCGTCATCGCCTCGGCGCCGCCGCGCCACAGGGCATTGACGACGGCCTGGACGTCTTGCTGGTGGACGACGATGTCGTTGACATTGGCCCAGTCGGGCAACTCCTCGCTGGTCAGCGCCGAGTCGTTGAGGGCCACGGTGACTGTCGGGCCGTGGACCGGGACCGTGCCCACGTCCTCGCCGAGCCGCTCGACCGTGGCGGTCAGCCCGGTGAGCTCCGCATTGGCCGGCGCGGCCGCCGCAGCCGCCGCGTCCACTTGCGCCTGCAGTCCTTCGATCTGGGCGATGCGCCGGGCATTAGCTAGTTGCCGCTCCCGGATCAGCTCGGGCAGCCCGGTCGCGTCGCCGCGCAGATCGGTGCCCCGGGCGGCCACACTGCTGACGGTGAGCATGACCCCGGCGAGCACCCCGACAAGCGGCACGAGCACCGACCAGCGGGTCGGGCGCCGCGTCAGCACGAGCGCGCGATTGCGGCGAGCAGGGCTGATCGGGGTCGGCATGATGCCTCAACGATAAGTGCGCGGCTAGCCCGGCGGGCGCCGCGACCAGCTCGGTGGCCCGGGATAGGTCGATTACCCTAGGCGCCAAAGCCGTTCATAGGGAGTTGATCTTCGTGCCAGAGTCCAAGGGCCGCGACAAGGCGTCGTACACCCCGCCCCCGGAGGCGCGCACCACCAAGGTCGCCCCGTCATCGCCGCCCTGGTTCGCCCCCGTGATGCTGACACTGATGGTCGTCGGCCTGCTCTGGGTCGTCGTCTTCTATGTCACGCAACAGAAGTACCCGGTCCCGTCGATTGGCCGCTGGAATCTCGCGGCCGGATTCGGGCTGATGATGGCGGGCTTCATGATGACCACGCGCTGGAAATAGTCCCCCGTTATCCCCAGGGTTATCCACGATTGGGGGTTGTCCACCGGGTTCTCCACACCTGGGGACGAACTACACGACTGTGATTCGGCAGATGTGCTAGGCCTCGGCTTACCCGATGAGATAGCGGGCAGCACCGGCGAGGGCGACGGCGGCGGTGACGCCGGCCGCACCGGCATACGTCAGGGTCGCCTTGCCCTGGCTGCGCGCGAACACCCAGGCAAGGAGCATGCCCGTCACGAAGCCGCCCACGTGGGCCTGCCAGGCAATATTGGGATAGAGGATCGGCAAAAGGGCGTTGATCGCCAGGTTGATCCAGATGCCCTGAGTGCCCCGCCCGAGCGAACGGTTGAGCACGATCACCGCACCGAAGAGGCCGAAAACCGCACCCGAGGCGCCGACGACCCCGACACGCGAATCCAGCGGCGTCATCAGCACATACGCGACCCCGCCGCCGAGGGCGCTGATCAGATAGAGCAGAGCGAATCGCAGACGCCCGAGCATGGGTTCGAGATAGCCGCCGAGCATCCACAGGGCGAACATATTGAACAGGATGTGCATCAGCGGCCCGTGAAGGAAGGCCGAGGTAACAAAGCGCCACGGCTCCCGTTCGCCGATCGCCGGCGCCAGCGCGAAGGTCTGGAAGAGCCATGAACTGCGGCTCAGATATTCGGCGACCCACACCCCCACGCAGATCGCGACGATGACCATCGTGACCAGCGGCCGGTCGCGGCCTGTCGGCGCGCCAAGCACGGTGCGGGTGCGCGGATGCTCGCGCGCACTCTGCGCGACGCAGGAGACGCATTGGACGCCGACGGCCGCCGGCCGTTGGCATTCGGGGCAGGTGGGCTGCCCGCACCGCTGGCACCGGACATAGCTGATCCGGTCGGGATGACGCGGGCATACCGGCGGTGCGTCCGCCCGATTGCCGTATGACGCGAACTCGCTCACCGCGGGCCGCCCACCTGCTCCTGAACTCGCCTGATCAGTCGATCGTCACGCTCTCGATGACGACCGGTTCGACGGGCTTGTCCCCCGCGCCGGTCCGAACGGCGGCGATGGCATCGACGACGCGGCGGCTGGCCTCGTCGGCGACCTCGCCGAAAATCGTGTGCTTGCCCTGCAGCCAGGGGGTGGGCTCGACGGTGATGAAGAACTGCGAGCCATTGGTGCCGCGGCCCATGCGCTTGCCCGCGTTGGCCATGGCCAGCAGGTAGGGCTTGCCGAAGGTGAGCTCGGGGTGAATCTCGTCATCGAAGCTGTAGCCGGGGCCGCCGATCCCCTGACCGAGGGGGCAGCCGCCCTGGATCATGAAGCCGGGAATGATCCGGTGGAAGCCCAGGCCGTCGAAGTAGGGCGTCGGGTTGGTGCGCCCGGCGTCGTCCTTGTACTCCTTGGTGCCGGTGGCCAGACCGGTGAAGTTGGCCACCGTCTTGGGGGCTTGGTTGTCGAAGAGGTCGATCACGATATCGCCGTGATTGGTGTGCAGGGTTGCCTTCATGCGCGCCATTCAAACATGTTTGGCAGGGACCTCCCTGCGCCCCCGGAGCGAAAACACGGCAGGATGGAGGCCGGAAATCCCTCAAGGAGGACACATGCTTTGCAGTAAGCCCAAGTCGAAGGCCGAGGTGGCCAAGGACGCCGTCACCGAGCGCGTGAGCGCCGTCGCCGAGCGCGCGGCAGATGTGCGTGACCGAGCGGCCGAGGCGCGCGACCACGCGGCCGGCGCGGCGAGTGACCGGGCGGCCCTGGTCGCCGAGCAGGCGGCCGACGCGCGCGTCCACGCCGCCGAAGCCCGCGCCCAGGCCGCCGAACGAGCCGCCGAGTTGCGCGAGCGGGCCGCGAGCTATGGCTCCGCGGCGGCCAGCACCGCGGCCGAGCGGGCGGGCGCCCTGCGCGAGAAGGCCGCCCCCGCCGTGGACGCGGCCAAGGGGAGCGCCACGCATCTGCGCGAGGCGGCTGCGCACCGGGTCGAGGTCGCGGCCCCGCATGTCGAGAATGCCAAGTCGACGCTGATCGACGAGGTGCTGCCCAAGGTTGCCGGCGCCCTCGCCTCGGTGGCTGCCGGAGCGCTCGCGGCCAAGGACCAGGCCGCCGAGACCGCCCACCGCGCGCCCGATGCCTTCGCCGTGCTCAAGGGTGAGGCCAATGCCAAGCCCAAGCGCAAGGTCGGCCCGTGGATCCTGGTGGCCGCCCTCGCGGGCGCCGCCGCCGCGGTGCTCGTCGGCCGCAGGCGTTCCGTCGCTCCGGACCCGTGGGCAATCCCCGTCGATGACCCGTATGCCGCTCCCTCCGCTGGTGCGTCCGGCACGGGTGCGTCCTTCACGGACAAGGCCGCGGCTGCCGCCGGGGCCGCGAAGGACAAGGCGAGCGAGGTGAAGGACGCGGCGGCGGACAAGGCCGCCGACGTCAAGGACGCGGTCGCCGACAAGGCCGCCGACGTCAAGGACGCCGTGGCCGACAAGGTCGCCGGGGCGAAGGACACCGCCGCGGACGCTGCCGACGGCGCCTCGGACGCGGTCCGCGACGCGGCCGACACCGCCGAGGGCCAACTATCCGACGCCGCGGACGCCGCCGGTGACGCGCTCGACCACGCCGCCGACGCCACCGCCGACTCGATCGACGAGGCCAAGGACCGCCTCGACGGCTGACCCCTTACGTCGAGAGGCCGATTCAGACCCGTCGAGTGGACAAGCTTGCGCCGGCCACTCGACGGGTCTGAATCGGCCTCTCGACGGTTTTGTGGTCAGACGTTGCGGCGGTACTGCCCGCCCACCTCGAAGAACGCGTCGCTGATCTGGCCGAGGCTGGCCACGCGCACCGCGTCCATCAGAGCTGCAAACACATTGCCCCCTGAGGTCGCCGCCGCCTTGAGCCGCTCCAACGCCGCCGGCGCCTCGTCCCGGTGAGCCTCGTGGAAGGCTCGCAGCCGGGTCAGCTGCGATTGCTTCTCCTCCTCGGTCCCGCGCGCCAGCTCCACGCTCTGGGTGTCGTGGCTGTGGTCGTCGGTCAGGAAGGTGTTGACGCCGACGATCGGGAGCGACCCGTCGTGCTTCCGGTGCTCATAGAGCATGGACTCGTCCTGGATCTTGCCGCGCTGATAGCCGGTCTCCATCGCCCCGAGCACGCCACCGCGGTCGGCGATCCGCTCGAACTCGGCGAGCACGGCCTCCTCGACCAGGTCGGTGAGTTCCTCGATGATGAACGAGCCCTGCAGCGGGTTCTCGTTCATCGACAGGCCCCACTCCTGGTCGATGATCAGTTGGATCGCGAGCGCCCGTCGCACCGAATGCGCAGTCGGGGTGGTGATCGCCTCGTCATACGCGTTCGTATGCAGTGAGTTGGCGTTGTCGTAGAGCGCGCACAGCGCCTGCAGAGTCGTGCGGATGTCGTTGAAGTCCATCTCCTGTGCGTGCAGCGAGCGTCCCGAGGTCTGCACGTGGTACTTCAGCTTCTGGGCGCGCTCGCCCGCGCCATACAGCTCCTTCATCGCGACCGCCCAGATGCGGCGGGCGACCCGGCCGATCACGCTGTATTCGGCGTCCATCCCGTTGGAGAAGAAGAAGGAGAGGTTCGGCGCGAACTCATCGATCGTCATGCCGCGGGCGAGGTAGGCCTCGACATAGGTGAAGCCGTTGGCGAGCGTGAAGGCGAGCTGACTGATCGGGTTCGCCCCCGCCTCGGCAATGTGATAGCCGCTGATCGAGACCGAATAGAAGTTGCGCACCCGATGGGCGATGAACCACTCCTGGATGTCCGCCATCGCCCGCAGCGCGAACTCGGTGGAGAAGATGCAGGTGTTCTGGCCCTGGTCCTCTTTGAGGATGTCGGCCTGCACCGTCCCGCGGACCGTCGAGAGCTCGCGCGCCCGAATCTCTTCTGCCTCAGCGGCATCCGGCTCGCGGCCCTCCTCCTCGCGGAAGCGGTCGAGCTGCTGGTCGATCGCGGTGTTGAGGAACATGGCGAGGATCGTCGGCGCGGGCCCGTTGATCGTCATCGACACCGAGGTCGTCGGCGAGCACAGGTCGAAGCCGCCGTAGAGCACCTTCATGTCATCGAGGGTCGCCACCGAGACGCCGGACGTGCCGACCTTGCCGTAGACATCGGGCCGGGGGTCAGGGTTGCGCCCATAGAGCGTGACCGAGTCGAAAGCCGTCGAGAGGCGGGTCGCCGGGTTGCCGGCCGAGAGCAGCTTGAAGCGCCGGTTGGTCCGCGCCGGGTCGCCCTCGCCGGCGAACATCCGCGCTGGCGCCTCGCCCGCGCGCTTGAACGGGAAGACCCCCGCGGTGAACGGGAAATAGCCGGGCAGGTTTTCGCTGCGCAGGAAGCGCAACAACTCCCCATGGTCGGTATGCCGTGGCAAGGCCACCCGCTTCACGTGCGTCCCGGAGAGGGTCACCTTGGTCAACGGGGTGCGAATCTCCTTCCCGCGCACCACATACACCTGCTCGGTGCCGTCATACGACGCGACCGTGGCCGGCCACTGGGCGAGGGCGGCACGAGCGTCCGCACTCACGCCGGACTCGACATCGGCGATGAGGGCGTCGACGTCGGTGGTGTCTTTGGCGGCGTGGGCGAGCAGGGACTGGGTGGCGTTGAGCTGCTGGACGGTCCGGGCGGCCTTGGCCTGGGCGGCCGTTGTGCGGTGATAGCCGCGGATGGTGTCGGCGATCTCGGCGAGATAGCGCTCGCGGCCCTTGGGCAGCACCGAGGTCAGGCCGCTGGAGATCTTCGTCGCGGGGCTCGGCAAGGTGCCCTCGAACTCCGGCAGGCCCTTGGCGGTGAGCAGCGACTTCAGGTGCTGATAGAGCGCGGTGACTCCGTCGTCGTCGAAGCGTGCGGCGCTGGTGCCGAAGACCGGCATGTCCTCCCACGAGGTGCCGAAGACCTGCCGGTTGCGGACCAGTTGGCGGGCGACATCGCGACGGGCATCGTCAGCGCCGCGGCGCTCGAACTTGTTGATGGCGACGACATCGGCGAAGTCGAGCATGTCGATCTTTTCGAGCTGGCTCGCGGCGCCGTATTCGGGCGTCATGACGTAGAGCGCGACGTCGACGTGGTCGGTGATGGCCGCGTCGCCCTGGCCGATGCCGGGGGTCTCGACGATCACCAGGTCGAAGCCCGCGCACTTGGTGGCGGCGATCATCTCATCGAGTGCCGGCGGGACCACGGCGCCGGCCTGGCGAGTAGCGAGCGAGCGGAAGTAGACGACACCGGGTTCGATGGAGTTCATCCGGATCCGGTCGCCGAGCAGGGCACCGCCGCCCTTGCGCCGGGTCGGGTCGACGGCGAGCACGGCCACCCGGATCTTGTCCTGGGCGTCGCGGCGCAGGCGGCGGACGAGTTCGTCGGTGAGCGAAGACTTGCCCGAGCCGCCGGTGCCGGTGATGCCGAGGACCGGGACGGTGCGGCGGCCACCTTCGGCGCGTACGGTGTCGGCGAGGGCGGCATCGTGACCGGCCTCGAGGACGGTGAGCACGCGGGCTAGGGCGCGCTCCTCGCCGGTGAGCAGGGCCTCGACGTCACCGCCGGACTCGGCGAGGTCGGTATCGCACTCGGCGATCAGCTCGTTGATCATCCCGGGCAGGCCGAGCCGCTGGCCGTCCTGCGGGCTGAAAATGTGCGCCCCGACGGACGCGAGTTGCTCGATCTCGGACGGGACGATCACGCCACCCCCGCCGCCATACAGCTTGATGTGGCCGGCGCCCCGGGCCTTGAGTTCCTCGGCGAGATAGGTGAAGTACTCGACGTGGCCGCCCTGATAGGAGCTGATCGCCACGCCCTGGACGTCTTCTTGGATGGCCGCGGTGACGACTTCGGCGACGCTGCGGTCGTGGCCGAGGTGGACGACCTCGGCGCCCTGGCTCTGCAGCAGCCGACGCATGATGTTGATGGCTGCGTCGTGACCGTCGAAAAGGCTTGCCGCAGTGACGAATCGCACCGGGTTGGTCGGGACGTGCAGGGCGGGCTTGTCACTCATCGACGGCTCCATCGCGGTCCGTGGCGCCTCGGCCGGCGCTCTATGTACGTCCGATACTAGGACGTCCATGCATTTTTCGCCAGCTGTCTGTCATAGGCGAGGATGCATGGACTTCCATGCATCTCCGCTACCCTCGGCGTATGCCCGAGCCGCGCCCCCTCGACACCATCGCCGAAGCCCGGCGCAAGTGGGTCGAGCACGGGTGGGCGGACAGCGCCGACGGGATGGCGGCGGTGACCTCCTTGATGCGCGCGCAAGCGATCATGTCGATGCGGGTCGAGAACGCCCTGCGGCCAGTGGGCATCACCTTCGCCCGCTACGAGGTGCTGATGCTGCTCGTCTTCTCTGAGCGCGGCTCGCTGCCGATGTCGCTGATCGGGCAGCGTCTGCAGGTCCACCAGACCAGCGTGACCAATGCCGTCGACCGGCTGGAGGGCGCGGCATACGTCCGTCGGCTGCCGCATCCGAGCGACCGGCGCGCGACGATCGTCGAACTGACGCCGGGCGGGCGCGAGATCGCCGCAAAGGCGACCGAGGTCCTCAACCGCGACGTCTTCACCGACCCCGGGCTCGGCGAACGCGACCTGGGTCAGTTGGTCCGGGTGCTCGGACGGTTGCGCCGCGACGCCGGCGACTTCTGAGGCACGCCAACGAGTTTCACCGACCCGGGGCCTGGGGCCCAGCGCATCTCCGCGGGGGTCGTACCAAACCGCGAGACAAGAATCATCCGGCACAACCTTCGCGTTGGTCTCGGCGCCTGGGCGGGTGGAGTGTCGCCCGGGTGCGGCACTCGCATGCCGTCCACTCGCAGGGGAGAAGTGATGTCCGGTCGTCGTCCCGTCCTCGCCGCACTCGTTGCCGCACCCATCGCCATCGTCGGCGGGCCGGCACTCGCGGTCACCCAGATCGCACGCGCCGGCGGCAGCGCCACTGCCGGGGCAGCCGTCATTGGCGATTCCCCAATCGGCACAGTTGATGACAGCGGTCAGGTCGGGCGCACCTATGTCTTTCCCGCGTCGGTGGCCGCGACGATGCCGCCGGCACCCGTGCCGGCGGCGAGCAGGCATTTCAGCAAGGACAACGGCCGATTTCGTTCACTATGTGAGATTTTCGTCTCACTGGGTGGCTGACCTGTGCGTTCGCGATCTCACAGATTGAGATGTCCGGTCTTGCCGTCGTGAGTCACCGGGGTGACCATGGGGCATGGGGACTTATGACGTCGAGATCCGCGATCTGCGCGGGCACATGCTGTTCACCCGCAGAGGCATCCAGGCTGCGGACGAGGCCGGTGCGCGAGATCACGTCCGCAAGATCTGGGGTCCGCGGCGCCGCGAGGATTGCGTGATGACGACCTACCGGCAGCGCCGGGCTCGTGGGCGGGTGCTGGTCGGGTCTGACTACCTGCCCGGCAGCGGGGACGGCGGGGGCGATGACGGCGCTGCTGGCGTGCGCGAACCCCGGCGCCCCCTGCCCGGGCCCGGCCACCTGTCTGCCGAAGCCCCCCTCCCCGAGCCCCGCTGATCCCCCGCGCTCGCGGTCGCCTCAGCTTTCCCGCCCGATGCCGGAACCCCTCGTCAGACCGCGAACCAGGGGGTCATGACCGCGCCCGAGACGAAGACGGCGATCATCCGCACGCTGCCCGCGGGCACTTGCGTGATGCGCTCCCCGAACCGGTCCGGGGGCACCTGGACGGTCTGCCCGTCGGGGAACTGCACGCTGATCTCCTCGGCCGCGGACGCTGCCTCCTCATCGTGCGCGACGAGCACCAGCCGCCGGCGGCGATAGCCGGCAGGCTCGACCTCGGCCCGCAGCCGCAGCGGCCCGAAGGCGAAGGAGTAGGACGCGCCGTCCCCCCGCGTCAGGACGGCATCCTCGGTCAACTCGGCCAGGCGGGCATCGACGCCGACCCAGTCGTGGAGGGCCTTGGCGGCGTCCGCAACGGTCTGCGGCATCGCGTCCTCGTCGCGGGTCAACTCAGCGAGCAGGGCGATCAGTTGGCGGTCGCCCTCGCCGAGCACGAGGTCATCGGGTGACATCGACGGCCTCCTCGAGGTGTCGTTTCAGGATAGCGAGACATCGGATCCGGGTGGGCCCGATGGAGCCGATCGGCATCTGTAGATCGGCCGAAATCTGTTGGTAGCTCTCGGATTCCACCACGAGTCGGCGCAGCAACTCGCGGCAGCGCTCGGTCAGCAGGGCGAACGCGCCGGCGACCTCCAGGATGGTCTCCTGCCGGGTCACCTGATCGACCGGACCAGCCCCGGTGTCGACGATCTGCATCTCGGTCACGTCAACCGGTTCGTAGCGGGCCCGCGCCCGGATCAGCGCGAGGCACTCGCGCTTGGTCGTCGTGACCAGCCACGCACCGACCCGCGACGGCTCGTGCAGGCGGCCGAGATTCTCGGCGAGCCGCAGCCATACGGTCTGGGAGACGTCCGCAGCGTCGGTGCTGCTGAGGCGGCAGCGGATGGCAACGGCATACACCAATCGCGCGTAGCGATCGACAAGGGCACTCCACGCGGCCTCGTCCCCCTCGCGGGCCGCGAGGACAAGGTCGGTGACATCGTCGAGGGTCGGGTCGCTCACGACAGGTCCAACAGATAGCCGTATGCCGAGCTCGGCGGCCGCGGTGACGTCGCGAAGAGGTGCTCCAAGGCGTCGTCCGGGGCCAGCTGCTGGCCGAGCAGGGTCGCGAGCTCGCCGGTGACCTTCGGGGCGGCGAAGGAGGTGCCATACCACGTGCCCCACGGGTTGACGTCGCCACCCGGGTCGGCGGGGTCGACGACATAGATGCTGGTCACGGGGTCGGCGATGGTCGAGCAATCGACCCACGGGCCGCGGTTGGACCAGACCAGCGGGTCGAGGTCCGTCTCGGTGCCACCCACGCCGACGGTCGCCTTGTGGGCGGCGGGAAGCATGGGCGTCGTCGTCCCGCTGTTGCCCGCGGCCGCGACGATCAGCACGTCGGTGTCCTGGCGGATGCGGTGCAGGGCGGCTGATAAGGCAGGGTTGCCGACCAGGTGGGGGTCCTCGAAACCGAGTGAGCAGTTGAGGATCTGGCAGCCGTCGTCGACCGCCTGCATCAAACAATCCATCAGCCGCCACGAACTGCCGAAGCCGTGGGAGTCGACGGCGCGATACTGGCGGATCTCGGCGTCGGGCGCGTGGCGCAGGAGAACACCAGTGACGAAGGTCCCGTGTCCCGCGCCCGGGTCGAGCACGCCGGGGGCGGCCTGGGTCAGCGAGGAGTAACCGTCGGTGACCGTCGTGACATTGTCGAGCCAGCCGTCCGTCCTTTTGGGGGCGTCCGCTGGCTCGAAGCCGCCGTCGATGACACCGACGGTGATGCCTTTGCCCCGGCCGGTCCCCGTGGGGCGTGGCCCGAGACTCTCCGCCCGGCCGGCCTGACCGCCGCCGGCGAGCGGGCGCACGGGGGGCGCCGGTTTGAGGACGATGTTCTCGTAGGTCACATCGTCCAGGCTCATGGCCAACGGCTCGCTGCCCGGCGTGGGATTTTCCGACTCGTTCACGATCGCGGTGTAGAGAGCTTGCGGGTCGCTCCCCGCCAGACCGAGCAGGCTCACGCCGAGTCCCCACCGGTCGTCCTCCTGGGTCTCGATCGAGATGCCTTGGTCGGCCAGCCAGGACTTGATCCGGTCATACTGGCTGGTCTGGATGATCAGCCGGCCGTCGACGGCGAGGCGAGAGAGCTCTCGGGGCCGGATCGTGACGACCAGGCCGCGCGGGCCGCTGGGGTCCTGGAGCGGGCTGAGTCCGAAGTCGGAATCGGTCTGCTGGAACTCGGCATACGTCTGCAGCGCCGCACGCGTGTCGCGTTCGGTGAACGGGTCGTCGCCGCCGTCCTTCGGCTGCTGGTCGAACACGTCCCGAAGGCGGCCGACCAAACGACCACCGATCTGGTCGCGCCAGGGCACGCGCGTGACCTTGATGAACTCGTCGTGCGACATGATCTCTCCAAGCGGTCGAGGACGGAGGCGATGTGAGCGGGTCGTACACGTCGAAAGAGGGCGCAACCGGGGCCGTGATACATGCCAGGACTTTTCGTGATGCGATTATCGACCAGAACGACCCCGAGGCGCCAGGGGTAGGAGCGGCCATCGAACGTGCGACGGCCGAGGGCGAAAACCTGGTGTTGGCCATCCTGCGCAATGCGATCGCCATGGCCTATCGCGAGACCGGGCGCGCGGGGCCCGCGGTGGACGCAGCCGATCAGGCCCTGAGCGCGGCGCAGCTCGCCCAAGTGGACGACCTCGCAGACGCCGCCCGGCTCGCGGAAGCGGTCGATGAAGAAGTGCGCGCCCACACCACCTTGGCCATGGCTCGATTGGAGTTGGGGGACTTCCCGCGGGCCCGAGCCGATCTGGAGCGCGCCCGGACCGCCGGGCCCCTCGACCCGCTCCTCGCCGTCGCCGGTGCGGCGCTCGCGCGTCACGCCGGCGAGGTCCGGCTCGCGGTGACCCTGCTCGAAGGCGTCGTCGCCGACCAGAGCGTCGGCGGGGTGACGCGGATCAAGGCGCTGAACAATCTCGCGGACGTCGTCATGGCAAGCCGGCCGGCGCTGGCGCTTGCGTTACTGGAGCAGGCCGAGCCCCTGGCGGCCTCGGTCAATCCGGTCTACGGGCCGGTGATCCGAGCCAATCGCGGCATCGCCCGGGCGTATGCCGGCGACCTCCCCGCCGCCCTCGCCGACCTGCGGGCGGCAGAAGGCGCCATGGCACACCTGCACACCGGTGTGCTCGGTGCCGAGTTGGAGGGCGAATTCGCTCGGGTGCTGGGCCAACTCCGGCTGCTGTCCGAGGCCCGAGCGTCCGCCGACCGGTCCCTGGCGGGCCTGACCGGCGCGGGCACCGAACTGGTGCGCGCGGACGCGTTGATGGGAGCGGGCCGGCTCGCGGCGGCCGACGGGGATCGGGAGGCGGCGCGCGGACTGTTGACGCAGGCATACGAGATGTATGCGGAGCAGGGCCGGCCGGCCGGGATGGCGATCGCCAGCATCGAGGCGCTCGCCCTGGGCGACGAGTTGGACGCGGCGTCGGTCGCGGGACACGCGGCCGCCTTGGCGGGCTTGGGGCTCGAGCGCGATGCTGCGCGCGGCCTGCTGACCGCGGGCGAGTTGGCCGACCGGGCGGGCGATCTCGAGCTCGCGGAGGCGTGTTGGGCGCGCGCCGCGAGCCTGAGCGGCGCCGATCCGGTGATGATTTCCGAGGCTCGGGCCCGATCAGCGATCGCGGAGGGCGCGGACGCCCGCGCGGACATCGACGCCGCGCTCGCGCTGATCGATGAGCGCGCGGCGATCGCGACGGCGCCCGATCTGCGGCACCGCATCGGCGCCGACCGGGTGCGTTTCGAGTTGCTGGCCCGGGTGGACCGGGACGCCGCTGCCGACGAGGAACTCGATGCCGTGCTGCGTGGGCGCCCAGCGGCGAGTGTGGGCCTAGCGCGCGCGGAGGCCGCGATCGATGGTGAGGAGCTGCGGCTGCAATGGCGCGAGCTGGCCCGCCGGGTGGACTCGGCAGACGAGGATCCGGCGCGCCTGATCGCCCTCGGCGCGCAGCTGGCCGACACCGAGCGTGCGCTGCGGGCGACTGCCTGGGCCGGCGGCACCGGCGGCGGCACGGGGCGCCGCCCCATGGGACTCGCCGCGCTTCCTTCCGGTATGCCGATCCTCGCCATCGCCCGCGTCGGCGACGACGCCGTGGCCTGGGCGCGCGACGCGGCGACCGGAACGCACGACGGGCGGGCCAGGTGGCAGGCCGACCCCGCGGGCGGCGGCGACGACACGCTGGCCGGAATGACCGGCGCGGCCCGGCCGGGTGCCGCAGGCGCGCCCCGGGTGCGCCGGGTTGTCCTCGGCCCGTGGCGCCGGGTGGTGGACGATCTCGACCAGCTCGGGCGAGTGCTAACGCGGATCGCCGCCGGCTCGGGGAACCCGCCGCTGGTCAGCGGCGCCCGCGAGCTGGCTGCCGACCTCGACGACGCCGTGGCCGGCTTGCTGCCCAGCGCACCATCCGGCACGGAGGCCGCGGCCAACCCCGAGTTGCTCCTCATTCTCGACCGGGGGCTCGAGGCCGCTCCATGGGTGGCCCTGCCCAGCCTGTGGGGACGACCGGTCACCGTGACCTCGCTGGCGGTGACACGTGCTGAGCCGGGCTCCGGCCACCGCGCCCAGGAGTCGGGCGTCACCATCGCCACCGGACCGCGTCTGACCCACGGACACGCCGAAGCCGAGGAGGTCGCGGCCGTCTGGGGCAGCGCGCGCCGGGTGGTGAGCGCGCCCAGCCTGCTCGCCGCCCTGGCCACGGATACCGTCGTCCACATCGCCGCCCACGCCACCTTCCGGTGGGACAACGCACTCCAATCGGTCGTCCACCTAGCCGACGGGCCGCTGGCGCTGGGCGAGGTGGTCGACGTCGCTCGCGCTCGTTCGGCTGCCGGCGATCCCATCCGGCTGGTCTGCTTCGCCGCCTGTTCGCTGGCGAGCGCGCCCGTCGATCTTGCGCTGCCTGGTGCGGTCACCACGCTCACCGAGCACGGCGTGGCGTCGGTCATCGCGTCGTCAATCCCGTTGCCGGACGCGCAGAGCCGATGGATCGCGCCTACCGTCCACGCCGCCGTATGCCGCGGCGACACCCCCGCCGCCGGCCTCGCTCAGGCGCGGGCGCAGGTGGATCCGGGCGATCCTGACCAGGCCGTCGCGTGGGCCGCGCTCGCCTGCCTGAGCGCACATACGGCCCTGCCCTGAGCCATCGCTATGGGGGTGGTCAGCGGGCGATGCGCGTGAGGAACTCGGCCACCAAAGGCGCGGCGACGCGTCCGCCGCTGGTGCCGTCGGCGACGAAGGCCGCGACGGCGAAGTCACCGTGGATCGCGATGACCCAGGCCCGGGTGCGCGGCGGGTCGTCGGTGCCGTATTCGGCGGTGCCGGTCTTGGCGAGCACGGGTTCGCCGGGCACGCCAGCCAGCCCGGTCCCGGAGCCAGCGGTCACCACCTGACGCATCATCGCCCGCAAGGCCTCCGCTTCACTGCCCGTGAGCGGCGCGTCGACCGCTCTCGAGGACTTGGCTCGGTCGAGCACCAGCACCGGCGAGACGGCCGCACCCTTGGCGATGCTCGCGGCTGCCGTGGCCATCGCGAGCGGCGAGGCCAGGACCGTCCCCTGTCCGATCATGGCCGCAGCCCGGTCCACGCCCGCCGGCGGCGAGGGCACCGTCGCCATCGTGGCCGGTATGCCGAGGTTCGGCTCCGTGGTCATCCCCAGGGCCGCGGCGGCCGACGCGAGTGCGCCCTCCGAGAGCCGCGACTGCTCGCCGACGAAGGCGGTATTGCACGACTGTGCGAGCGCCTCGCGCAGGGGAATCTGCCCGAGCGAGGTTGCCGGATAGTCGGCGTAGTCGTGGAAGAGCCGCCCGTCGACGCTGATGCTCGCCGCGCAGTCGACCGACGATTCTGGCGAGACGCCCGCACGCATCAACGCCAGAGCAGAGACGGTCTTGAAGGTCGAACCCGGCGCATACTCGCCCAGCGTGGCAGTCGAATAGCCTTCTCCCCCAGGGCCGCTCGCGATTGCTAACAGGTGTCCGTCGGACGGTCGGATCGCCACCAGCGCGCTCGCCGGCTCGACATGGGCCAGCACCGCATCGGCGGCCGCCTGTATCTCCTCGTTCAAGGTCACGCGGACGGGAGCCCCCGTCACTGGCTGAACCTTGAACAACTGCCGGGTCTTCCAGGTGGTCTGGTCGACGGCCTCGACCACGAAGCCCGACCGGCCAAACAACTGCTCGTCGTAGGCCGCCTGCAGACCACTCAGCCCCACCACATCGCCGACTCGAACCCGACCGCCGGACTTCTCGATCACCTCGGCGGTGGCCTGCCCGGCGACCCCGAGCACTGGTCTCGCGAAGCTCGCCGACGGCGCGAGCGGGAGGGTGTCCGCGACCAGCCGCAGTCCGGGCACCCGCTCAGCCGCCTGCGAGATGGCGATCGCCTCGGGCGACTGCGCGCGGTAGACGATCGCCTCCACGAAGGCCTGCGGACCGGCGGCACGCACCCGACCGGCATACGTCCCGGGGTTGACGTCAACCAGCGCGGCGAGCGTGCGGGCGGCGCTGTCGGCGATCCCGTCGTCCGTCAGGCGCGACCGGTCCAGCCCGACGCGCACGACCGGCCGCTCCATCACCAAAGGCTTGCCACTGTCGCCGAGGATCTCGCCGCGTTCGGCAGTCAGCCGGGCTGCCCGCAGCCCCTCGCTCGTGCGCAGACCGGGAGCCACCACCTCGTCCGACCACTGCGCAACCCACCCCGTGCCCGTATGCCGTGCCCGAACCTGCGTCGCATACGTCCAGGCGGGCTGCCCCGCGTGGAACGTCCAGGTCTGCTCCAGCCGGGCCGTCCCGCTCTCGCCGTCGGCGTCGAGCCGGACGTCGCGCACGGTCACGGCCGGGCGCACCTCGCCCATGCCGCGATAGATCACCGCGAGCCGCTTCTCGGCGCCCGCCCGGTCCGTGACGTCGATGGCGTCCGGCAATGTGCCCGTATGCAGTCCACTCGCCACCTGCTGCGCGATCCGTTCGACCCCGGCCAGCGCCTGGCGTCGCTCGTGCGCCTGCCAGCCGAACCACCCCGCTAAGCCGCCGGCGATCAGCAGCGCGCTGAGCGCCGCCACCAGCCTCGCGGCCCTGCGCTTCGTGATCCCCACGGAGCCATCCCCTCCCGACTCGCGCGGGTGCCCCGGCTGGGCATCCGGCGGTGACTTAGCGCAGGTTGGGTGACGTCGAGCAGGGTCTACCCTGCTGGAGGTCACCTAATCGCTGCTAGTGGTCCGTCGCTGAAACATGTTTACGTTTCCGGTCGATGGAGGCGAGGATTTCGTCGGCGGGTTTGGTCCAGGTGAAGGGGTGTGACCGGTCGT
>NZ_BAAAPN010000054.1:0-54401 GCF_039531165.1 Nostocoides vanveenii
CGCGGCTCCGCCCTCGGCTTCCGCAACCTCACCAACTACATCGCCCCCTCCCTACTCGAAACCGGCGGATTCAGACCACAACTACACCCTCGTTTGGGATGAGCCACTAAAGCGACCAGGCCCGCGACAGTGGTGACAGCTTGGATACGTTTCATAGTTCGCCCTAGTCCGTGAGCTTCTCGCCGACCCAGACGAGCACAAGGCCGCTAGCCGTGAGTGCGCCGAGGATCGGAAGGTCGTGGATGTAGAAGCCGATGGCCATCTTGATCACAACCCCGAGGGCCATGATTCCCCCGATCACCGCGATCACTAAACCCAACGCTCTTCTTCCTGAAGAACTCGCTTCCATCTGGCTCTGCGACATGACACCAACCCTTCGACGTGCGAAAATGCCGATACAATAACGGTACTCCCGGCGATTGGGTGGTTAAAGTCCTCATATCAGTGGACAAATCGACTGGGTTTAGCTGTTGAACTGGTCCTTGGAGCGGGTCATGTCCCGGTGGTCGAGCTCGGCCGCCGCCTCGGGAGTTGGGGCCGTTCCGCCAAGCCGGGCAGGCAGATAGCGCAGGTCGTCGCCGCTCAGCGTCGGGTAGGCCTGTTGCTGCCGGTGCAACTGTGTGGTCATCGCGATGCGCAGTTGCTCCGAAGCCGCCTCGACGTCGCCGCCCTTGGGGATCCAGATCGGCTCGCCGACCTCGATGAAGACCGGAATTCCTGAACGACCACGGTGCTTGGGCGCGTCCTTGGTCCAGACCCGCTGGGCTCCCCACAGCGTGGTCGGCAGTAGCGGGACGCCAGCATCGCGGGCCATCCGCGCAGCTCCGGACTTGAACGGTTTGAGCTCGAAGGAGCGCGACATCGTCGCCTCGGGGAAGACTCCGACGATCTCGCCCGCCTTCAACGCCGCGAGCGCGTCGCGATAGGACGACGCCCCGCTGGCCCGGTCGACGGGGATGTGCTTCATCCCGCGCATCAGCCGACCCGCGACGGGATGCTCGAAGATCGACTTCTTGGCCATGAAGCGGACGTAGCGCTTGTTCTTGCGGGCGGCCAGACCGGCATAGGTGAAGTCGAAGTAGCTCAGGTGGTTGATTGCCATCACCGCCCCGCCCTCGCGCGGGATGTTGTCCTCGCCGATGATCGTGAAGCGCAGGCCTTGAGCGCGAAAGACGCTGCGGGCGATGCCGATGACCGGGGCGTAGACGGGCTCCATGGGCCAAGGCTATTGGTCCGCCGCCTAGCGCGTCTGCCCAGGCCGGCTGGGTTGTCGGTGGGTCGTCCTAGGGTGTCGCTCATGGCCGTGCACCTGCATCGAGCCCGGCGAACCGATCTGCTCGCGGATGGTCTTGCCGGGGTCCTCGCGGTGCCCCTGGCCGACCCCTTCGCGCAGGAGGTCGTCGTGGTCCCCGCCAAGGGGGTCGAGCGCTGGTTGACGCAACGATTGGCACACCGGCTCGGCGCCCGCCCGGGGGGCGACGACGGCGTCTGCGCGGGCGTGGACTTCCGCACCCCGAACTCCCTGGTGACGCTCCTGCTCGGCACGGACCGTGATGATCCCTGGCTGCCCGCTCAGTTGGTCTGGCCGGTGCTCGCCGCGATCGATGCCCAGCTGGATCAGCCGTGGGCGCGGGCGCTGGCAACCCACCTCGGCCACGGGGATGAGTCGCCGATGGGGCGGATCCGCGCGCAACGGCGCTACTCGGTCGCGAGCCGCCTCGCCGGCCTCTTCCATTCGTATGCCGGGCAGCGGCCCGCGCTGCTGGCCGCGTGGGAGTCGGGTGATGATGCCGCACCCGACGCCTCGTGGCCGGACGGTGCGGGCGGGGCACTGGATTCCGACTTGCGGTGGCAACCGCACCTGTGGCGAGCCATCGTCGCCGGGATCGACGCACCGACACCGGGCAAACGGCATACGGACACGGTTGCGCGGCTGCGTTCGGGGGAGGACATGCCGGACCTCCCCGTTCGGCTCTCGCTCTTCGGCCACACCCGGCTCGCGCGCACCGAGATCGAGTTGCTCGACGCCCTCGGGACTCACCGCGACGTGCACGTATGGCTGCCCCATCCCTCCCCCCGGCTATGGCAGAAACTCACGCCGGCGTTGACGGAACCAGTGATCCCCCGCGCCGACGACGGCACGGGCGCACTGGTCGGGCATCCGTTGCTCGCCTCGCTGGGGCGCGACCTGCGCGAGTTGCAGCGGGGGCTGGGCGCGATCGGCCACGATGCGCTCGCCCAGCATGCGATCGCCCAGCATGCGATCGCCCAGCATGCGTTCGGCCAGGAGGCGATCGGTCAGGACGCGATCCGTCAGGACGCGAGCGAGGCGGCCGCCACGCTCGCGGCGCAGGGGCCGGCCGACCAGCTCGATCCGACGTCCCCGACGTGGCTGCAGCGATTGCAGGACGACCTCGCCGCCGACCGGTCGCCGGGCGCTGTCGCCGCAACGCTGGCCTCAACGGTGCGCCGCGGTGCGGAATCGGTCGACGGCTCGATCCAGATCCACGCCTGCCATGGTCCGGCGCGCCAGGTCGAGGTATTACGCGAAGTCCTGCTCGGGCTGCTCGCCGACGACCCGACTCTGGAGCCGCGCGACATCCTGGTGATGTGCCCGGACATCGAGACCTTCGCCCCATTGATCCAAGCGGCCTTCGGCCTGGACGATCTGCATTTCGACCGGGCCGCCCACCCCGCACACCAGTTGCGGGTGCAACTGGCCGACCGGGCGCTGACGGCGACGAACCCGCTGATGGCGGTGGCGGCGCGCCTGGTGGACCTGGCCGCGGGTCGCATCACCGCGCGTGACCTGCTGGACCTCGCGGCCGACCCGCCGGTCCGGCGCCGCTTCGCCTTCGATGAGTCCGATCTGGAGCAACTGGGGCGTTGGGTCGAGCAGGCGGGGGTTCGGTGGGGTCTCGATCTGCGTCACCGCGGCCGATACGGCCTGCCGGACGTCGGCGACAACACCTGGAGCGCGGGTCTGGACCGGCTACTGCTCGGCGTGACCCGCGGTGGCGCCGATCACGCGGCCGCCGGCCGCCTCCCCCTGGAGGACGTCGACAGCGCGGCGATCGACCTCGCGGGACGCTTGGCCGAGTTCGTCGACCGGATCGAGCTGATCCGCACCTCCTTCATCGGATCGCACTCGGCGCGGGCCTGGGCGAACGCCCTGCGCGAGGGCGTCGACGCTGTGACCGATGTGCCCCTGAGCGACATCTGGCAGCGCGCGGAGCTGGATCGCGAACTGCGCCAAGTCACGGCGTCGTCGACGGGCGAGCTGCACCTGCAACTCGGCGACGTCCGCGCGCTCCTGAACGACCGACTTGTTGGTCGGCCGAATCGGGCGAACTTTCGCACCGGCGGCTTGACGGTCTGCACCATGGTGCCGATGCGCTCGGTGCCCCACCGGGTGATCGCCCTGCTCGGCCTCGACGACGGGTCATTCCCCCGGGGCAGCGCGGTGGACGGTGACGACGTCTTAGCCCGGCGGCCGTTGACGGGTGAGCGCGACACTCGCAGCGAAGATCGCCAACTTCTGCTCGACGCAATCTGTGCTGCCACCGACACCCTGGTCGTCACCTACACCGGGGCCGACCCGCAGACGGGCGCGTCCCGGCCGCCGGCCGTGCCCTTGGGCGAGCTCATCGATGCCGCTCGGGCGACCATCGGCCTGCCCATTACCGACGACAATGACCCCGTCCGCCCCGCCGGCACGGCGCCGGTCCGACACCACCCGTTGCAGGCTTTCGATGCTCAGAATCTTCAGGCCGGCGATTCGCCCCCGGCGCCAGACCTGCCGTTCAGCTTCGATCCGACGGCCCTGGATGCCGCGCGGGCCGCCCGGACACCGCACCCTGCGCCCGGTCCCGGAATCATCCTGACCGGGCCGCTGCCGGCCGCGGAGGTCCGCGACCTCGACCTCGCCGAACTGATCGCCTTCTTCGACAACCCGGCGCGCGCCTTCCTGCGCGGGCGCCTGGGCGTCGGGCTGCCCCTCGAGGACGAACCGCCGAGCGACGCCATCCCGATCGAACTCGACAACCTCGAACACTGGGCCGTCGGTGACCGAGCGCTGGCCGAGCTGCTCGCCGGCCGCTCACCGAGCCAGATCGTCGACGCAGAACGTCTGCGAGGCACGCTTCCGCCGCGCGAGCTCGGCACCGCTGTCCTCAACGACGTCGGCCCGATCGGCGAGGCGATCGCGGGCGCAACGGCCGCCGTGCGGCGGGAGATCGGAGCGCCCTCGGGTGACCCGGTCCGCGCGGTCGATGTCGCCCTCGACCTTCCGGACGGGCGTCGCCTGACCGGAACCGTCGGACAAGTGCTGGGACGCACACATCTCGTGACGACCTACTCCACGCAGAGGGCCAAGCAGCGCCTGCATCTATGGATCGCGCTGCTCGCCTTGACCGCCGGCGCCGAGCCAGGTCCGTGGCAGGCGGTCGGGGTGGGCCGTCGCGGCCGCGGCGCCGGGCTTGTCCGAGTCGGCACGATCGCGCCCGACGACGCCCGGGCAGCGCTACTCGACCTCATCGCCGTCCACGACATGGGCCGGCGCGAGCCGCTGCCCCTCTTCCCAGCGACGAGCTATGAGTACGCCACCAAACTCGGCACCAACCCGCGATCCGGGGTGCGCGCGGACGAACTCGCGGGACGCGCCTGGGAGGGTGGGCGCTTCGCCGACGACGCCGGCGAGCGGGCCGAGAAGTGGATCGCTCGCGTGCACGGACGGCACGTGCCGTATGCCGCGGTGACGGCGGCGCCGCCATCGGCTGAGACCTGGCCGGGCATGCCGAGGAGATATGCCGAGGTCGTGCCTCATCGCCTCGGCCAGCTGGCGCTGCGGGTCTGGCTCCCAGCGATAGAGGCAGGGGTCACATCGTGAGCACGCCCATCCCCCATCCGGCTGTCGAGGCCGCGGTCAGCGTGCCCGACCAGACGCCACGACGGATCCACCCCGAACCCGGGGTTGAGGCCGCGACCTTCGACATCTCCGGGCCGCTGCCGCGCGGCACGACCATGCTCGAAGCGAGCGCAGGCACCGGCAAGACCTGGACGATCGCCGCCCTGGTGACCCGTTATGTCGCCGAGGGCGTCCCGCTCGATGCGCAGCTCGTCGTCACCTTCGGCCGAGCGGCGAGCCAGGAGTTGCGCGAGCGCGTCCGCGACAGGCTGACCAGCACCGAGCGTTTCCTGAGCGACCCGGTCGCCCGGCGCGAGCCGAAGGGTCGCCTGCAGAAGGCGCTCGTCGCGGACGCCAGTGATGCCGAACTGGACCTGCGCCATCGTCGGGTGCGCGATGCGCTGGGCGCCTTCGACAATGCCACGATCGCCACGATTCATCAGTTCTGCCAGTTGGTGCTGCGCAGCCTCGGCGTCGCTGGTGACGCCGACCCCGGCGCGACGCTCGTGGAGGACCTGGACGATCTGCGCCGCGAAGTCGTCGACGACGTCTACCTGCGCACCTTTGCCGACCACCTGACCCCGCCTTTCGACTACGCGACCGCGAAGGAGATCGCGGCGGAAGTGGTCACCGATTCAGCGGCCATGATCACACCGACCCACCCCGCCGACGGTTCCGTCGCCGCAGCCCGGGTGGCCTTTGCCCGGCACGTTCGGTCGGAGCTCGCCCATCGCAAGCGGCAACTGGGCGTGCTGGGCTACGACGACCTGCTGGCCGATCTCGCCAGAGCTCTCGAACCGGAGCAATCCCCCGCCCGGATCCGCATGCGCGAGCGTTGGCGGGTCGTCCTGGTCGACGAATTCCAGGACACCGACCCGGTCCAGTGGCAGGTCTTCGAGCGCGCCTTCCACGGGCACTCGACGATGATCCTGATCGGCGACCCCAAGCAGGCGATCTATGCCTTCCGAGGCGGGGACGTCGAGACCTACTTGCACGCCCGGGCGAAGGCCGACCACCACGCCACCCTGGCCGAGAACAGGCGCTCGGACGGGCCGCTGGTCGAGACCATCACGGCCACCTTGCAGGGCACGGCACTGGGCCACCCCGACATCGTCGTGCGCCGGGTCGACGCCGCCCGAGCAGGTTCTCGCCTCACCGGTGTGCCCGTCCCCGCGCCCTGGCGATTACGCGTTGCGGCCCGCGAGAGCTTCGCCGGCAGGGCCGGCGAACTGCCGCGCGTGGCGCGCACCCGTCCGGCGATCGCCGTGGATGTCGCCGCCGACATCAAGCGGCTCCTGCTCTCGGGGGCGCAGTTCGACGGTCGTCCGCTAGCTCCCAATGACGTCAGCGTCCTGTGCTCGACCGGCAATCAGCTGATGCTGGTTCGTGACGCCCTGCACGCACACCAGGTTCCGGCTGTCCTCGGGGCGGACGAGAGCGTCTTCCACTCGCCGGCGGCTCTGGAGTGGCTGGCGCTTCTGGAAGCGATGGAGACCCCGAACCGATCGACTCGCGTCCGCGCCGCTGCCTTGACCAGCTTCTTCGGGCACTCCCCTGTGGACCTCGACGCCCAGGGCGACCGCCTGACGGAGACCCTTGCGGAGCGCCTGCGCCGCTGGGCGGAGTTGTTCGCGCTGCGCGGAATACCGGCTGTCCTGGAGGCCGCGAATGCTGGCGGGCTGCCGGGCCGGGTCCTGGCTTCGGTGGGCGGCGAGCGCGAGCTGACCGATCTACGGCACATCGCCGAGTCGCTACACGGGGAGGCTCGGCGCCGCCAACTCGGTCTGATCGCGTTGGTGGCGTGGCTGCGCGAGCAGATCGCCGACTCCCGCCTGCGTGGGTCGACTCCGCGGAGCCGGCGGTTGGCCAGCGATGCTGCCGCGGTCCAACTCTCGACGATCCACGGCAGCAAAGGCCTGCAATTCCCGATCGTCTATGCGCCCTTCCTCGCCGATCGCCACGTCCCGGATGCCCCGAAGTACCCGCGCTATCACCGCGACGGCATCCGCTGCCTCGATGTCAGCGGCGCACCCCACCCACAGGTCATCGAGCAGGCCCGCATCGAGGACGACGGCGAGAGCCTGCGCCTGCTCTATGTCGCCATCACCCGCGCCCAGAGTCAGTTGGTGACGTGGTGGGCGCCAACGACGACGACGCGTGGTGCACCACTGCACCGGGTGCTCTTCGGCCGCGATCCCCGATCGGTCGGGTCCCCCGAGGCTGAGGCGCCCGTCCCGCGCACCCACAATGACGCCGGCATCCGGCTCAAACAGGTCTGGTTTCCGGCGGGCGGGCCGGCACCGGAGCAGATGGAGCCGATTGAGGTCCCGGACGGGCCGTTGGCCACCATGGCCGAGCGACCACTCGCCGTTCGCTCCTTCACCCGCGGCATCGATACCCAGTGGCGCCGCACCTCCTACAGCGCCCTGACCCGAGCGGCCGACGAGGCCGGGCTCACGGCCAGCGGCTTCGAACCCGAGAGCCCGGTCAAGGACGACGAAGCGCCCGCAGCCGAGATCCTCCCGGGCCTCGAAACCGCGCCATCGGAACCCCGGCTGGACCTCGCGGGGGCCATCCCCTCCCCCATGGCGGATCTGCCGGTCGGCGCAACCTTCGGGTCCCTCGTCCACGAGGTGCTCGAGCATGCCGACCCGGCCGCGCCCGACCTGCGGACCGAACTCCTGGCACGCATCGAGGAGTCGCTGATCCGCTGGCCGGTCGCGCTTGCCACAGGTGACCTCGCCACTGCGCTCGTCGCCGTGTGCACGACACCTCTCGGGCCGCTCCTCGGCGGGACGACATTGGTCGACATCGGTCGACGGGATCGGTTGTGCGAGTTGGGCTTCGAGTTCCCACTTGCCGGCGGGGACCGGTCCATCAGTGAGCCGGCGACCGGGGCCACGCCGGCGGATGGCTCGTCCCTGATGCTGCGCGACCTCGCGCCGGTGCTGCGAGCACACCTTCCGCACGACGATCCCGTGCGGTCGTATGCCGATGCCCTAGATCGCCCCGATCTCGGCGGTCAGGCGCTGCGTGGCTACCTGACGGGCTCGATCGACCTGGCCCTGCGCGTCGACGGCCGCTATGTCGTCGTCGACTACAAGACCAACTGGCTCGGGCCACCCGACGCCGCGCTGACCGCGGGCGACTACGGCCCGGATGCCCTGGTTGCGGCCATGCAGCACTCCTCCTACCCCCTCCAGGCATTGCTGTATGCCGTTGTCCTGCATCGCTTCCTGCGCTGGCGCCTGCCGGGATACGACCCCGAGACGCACCTCGGTGGCGTGGTCTATCTCTATCTGCGCGGCATGTGTGGCCCGGAGACCCCGATCATCGACGGCAACCCGACCGGCGTCTTCTCCTGGCGACCGTCCGCTGCGCTGGTCATCGCGTTGTCGGACCTGCTCGATCGGAGGGCGGCATGAGGCGAGCAGGCAGGGACGCCTTGGTGGGGCACGTGCCGGTCCACGCGAGCGACGGTGTGGCGCGGTCAGTGGCGCCCGTCGCCGCGCAGAGGGGCGCCCTCCGCGCGTCGGGCCATGGTCACATCGTCGCGATCATCGCCGGCCGCGACCCTGATCGCCCCGGGGATACGACCGACCTCGGCATACCCGAAGCGGGCATAGAAGTCCCCCAGCCCACTCCCACTGCGATACCCCAGTTGCAGCAACTCCGCGCCGTCCGCCGGGGCCGCGCGATGCGCACCCGCCATCAGCAAGGCACCGAAGTTCCTCCCCTGGTGTGCAGGATCGACCATCAGGCGATAGAGCCAACGCCCATGCGCGAGAAGGGGGTTCGCGACCTGCGCCCACCAGGCCCAACCGACGAGATCGCCGGCCGCAGTGCGCAGGCCCACGCCGAATGCCCGGCCGGACGCCATCTGGGCCTCGTGGTCGGCGAGCGAGGCGGCCACCCGGCTCCGCGGTGCGCCCGGCACGAAGCCAACGGAACCTCCCGCCTCGGTGACCCGGCACCACAGACCGAGCACCTGCTCCCGCGCGCTGTCGTCCAGCCGGTCGACCCGGGCCACGGTCGGGGCGGCATACCGAGTGGAGGCACCGCTGCCGAGCGGGTCGTCAGGCCGCGAATCAGCACCGATAGCGTCGAGCCCGGCGCGCTCGGCCGTGCGTATCGACGCGATGTTGCTGTCCTTCACCAACGCTTCGATCCTGCCCGGCAACCACTCTGTGGCAGCGACGACCGCGGCTCGGGCGGCCTCGATGGCCAGGCCCTTACCGTGGGCAGCGGTCGCGAGTCGGTAGTAGAGATTGAGCCGGCCGGGCCCGTCCGGACGGACACCCGCAACCCCGATCCGCGCACCGGTGGCTCGATCGGAGACGATCCAGTAGTCGAAGCCGTCGCTCCCCCACGCCGACAGTTGTGTCTCGAAGCCCGCGCGCGCCTCGTCACGTGTCGGCCGCGCGTAGGGCGCGTGGCGGTAGAGAGCCGGATCCGTATGCAGCGCGAGACAGACGGGCTCGTCACCGCTTTCCGGGCGACGCAACCGCAGCCGGCGGGTATGCAGATCGGTCAGTGCCGCCGTCGCCTCCGGGGTCGCCATGGACGACGAGAGGGCAGCTGCTCCGCCGCTGTCAGCAACCGACGCCGATCCGAGCTGGCTACCCTGGACGGGAGATCGGTCGGCGTCATACTCCTCCGGGCCGGCCATTCCGGCACCGTAACCGTCCCCGCCTCCCGTGGCGAACTCGTCGCCACCCGGCCGAGCTCAGGTAAGCACGTCGATGGCTGACCTCGACCGCACTCCCGGCCCCTACGACCGCCAGACCGCCCGCCGGGCCGAGGGCATCCTCGCCGAGGCCAATGCCGCGCAGGTGCTCGGCGTGGCCGACGTGCACGTGGCCGCCCGGCTGGCCCGGCTGCTCGACATCCGCGATCCTGCCATCACGCTGGCCGCGGCCCTCGCTGTCCGGGCCGTGCGCACCGGGTCGGTGGCGTGTGACCTGACGACCGTCCATGCGCTGGACCCAGAATTCGCCTGGCCCCCGACAACCGCGGACGCAGCCGCCTGGCTTGCCGCGGTCGAGGCAAGTCCGCTTGTCGCCCAACGGATTCTGCGCAGCGAGTTCGGCCTGCTCTATCTCGACCGCTACTGGGAGCAAGAGGTCGCGGTGGCCGAGAGCCTGCGACAGCGCGCTGCGTTGCCCCCACCGCAGGTGGATGATGCGACCCTCGCCGCCGCCCTCGATCGCCTCTTCCCCGATCCGCGTGACGCCGACCAGCGTCGCGCGGGCGAACTCGCCGTGCGTTCTCGGACGACGATCATCACCGGGGGTCCCGGCACCGGCAAGACCACGACGGTCGCCAGGGTGCTGGCGCTGCTGGCCGAGCAGCATACGGCCGCAGGCGCCAGCGGTGACTTGCGCGTCGCGCTCGTCGCGCCCACTGCCAAGGCGGCCAACCGCCTCGGTGGCGCCTTCGTCACCGCGCGCGAGGCCCTGCCAGCAGCCGACCGCGCACGGGTCGCGGATGCCGGAGCCACGACCCTGCACCGGCTGCTCGGTTGGAATCCGACCGCGCGCAGCCGGTTCCGGCACAACCGCGACAACCGGCTCCCTCATGACGTGGTCGTCCTGGACGAAGCGTCGATGGTCTCGCTAACCCTGATGGCCCGGCTGCTGGAGGCGCTGCGTCCGAGCACGAGGTTGCTCGTGGTCGGCGACCCCGACCAACTCGCCTCGGTCGAGGCGGGCGCGGTGCTCGCCGACCTCGTGGCGGGCCTGGGTGCCGACGGCGCCCAGGAGCACTCGGACGCCGGTCCCGCGCCCGCCGACGAAGCGTCGGCGGCAGCGCCGCGCTCGACCATCGGCGCCCGGCACCCGGGTGCTGGTCCCGCGCTCGCCGACGGGGCGTCCGCGGCGCCGAGCCCCTCCCAGGACGGGGACGTCGGTCCCACCGTCATCGAGGACGTGCCGGCGGCAGCGCCGAGACCGGTCCAGAGCGTGGCCCGGCTGCGGCATACGTATCGTTTCGGGGGCACCATCGGCGAGCTTGCCGAAGCGATCCGCGCCGGTGACGCGGCGGCCACCCTCCGCCTGCTCACGGGCGGCGCGCCGGAGGCGACGCTGATCCCCGACGCCGAGCCGCGCAAGGCCCTGCTCGTCGCCTCCGCGCTGACCCTGCGTGAGCGGGCCCTCGATGGCGACGCGCGAGGCGCTCTCGACGCGCTCGCGCATCATCGCTTGCTGTGCGCCCACCGCACCGGCCCGGTCGGGGTCACGCACTGGAACCGCCTCGTCACCCAGTGGCTCAGCGAACGGGTCGATGACAACTTCTGGGCGGCCTACTATCCCGGCCGGCCGCTGCTGGTGACGACGAACGACTACGGCATGGACCTTTTCAACGGCGACACCGGCGTTGTCCTGCGCCGCGACGGGCGGCTGATCGCCGCGTTCGACCGCGGCACGCAGACCCGGCAGATCGCGGTCGCGCGCTTGAGCGATGTCGAGACGATGTATGCCGCAACGGTCCACAAGAGCCAGGGCAGCCAGGCCGAGCACGTCACGGTCGTGCTGCCCGAGATGGACTCGCCCCTGCTGACCCGAGAGCTCATCTACACCGCCGTGACCCGGGCCCAACGCGAGGTCACCGTGATCGGCACCCCCGCCGCGATCGTTGAAGGCCTGGCGCGCCGTAGCGTGCGCGCTTCGGGCCTGCGTCAGCGCTTGACCCAGGATTTCCCGACACTGAGTCCGCAGGGTTAGTTTGAGCGGATGAACTCGCCCATCGCCGCAGCCACGTGGCTGGGTGAGTTGACCGACGAGTTGATCAGTCGGCAGGTCGACCCGGGGACCTTCGTGCGCGGCCGCGGCTATGCCGATTCGGGGATGGTCCGCAATCTGACCTCTGCCGACCGGGGCCGGATGCTGCTCGCCGAGGTCGAGGGCACGCGCAGCCGCCCCTATCAGACGCTGATCACGGTCACCGACACCCACCGGGGCCCGGGTCCACGCTGGACGTCGCGCTGCAGCTGCCCGGTCGGCACGGACTGCAAGCACACGGTGGCTGTCCTCCTCCATGCCCGGGCCCGCTTCGCCGAAGCGAACGCGGGGCCGGTCACCCCGGACTGGGAGCAGGCGCTGCGGCGGCTGATCGAGGCCCGAGCGGAGCCCAAGGACACCGCGCCTGGACTGGGCCTGATCATCGACCCGCTGCCGGTTGCCGCGAACTACCGCGCGATGATGGGCCAGCCCCGCATCGCCCTCCGCCCGACCCGGCGTACCAAGACCGGGCAGTGGGCGCGCAACCTGACGTGGTCCGAACTCGCCTCCCCCGGTGGGTCGCGAATGCCGATGAACCGCACCCAGATGGGCGCCCTGCGCGCCATCCACGACTTACATCGGATCGCCGGCGGCCGCGACGGCTACTTCTACACGACCTCCGAGATCTATCTCGGCGCACTCGGGATCCGCGTCTGGCCGCTGCTGCGTCAGGCCCTCGAATCGGGCGTCGAACTCGTGGCCGGCCCCAATGTGAACGGTGACCTGCGCCTGATCCGCGAGCCCGGACGGATCGTCATCGACGCCACCCGGGACGACAACGAGATCGTGCTGCGCACCACCGTGGACACAAGCGGGGACCTCGGCCCGGTCCAGGGCGTGCAGATCCTCGGGGAGCCACCACACGGCCTGGCCGTTCAAACGCGCGACGGCCTGGCCCTCCTCGGGCTCGAGGCCGAGATCGACCCGCAGTTGACGGACCTGCTCACCCGGCACGGCGAATTGCGGATCCCCGGCGCCGACACCGACCGCTTCGTCCACCTCTATCTGCCCCGCCTCAGCCGCCAGGTCCGCGTGACCTCGCGCGATGCCAGCGTCACCATCCCCGAACAACCCCGCCCGATCGTCCGCGTGCGGGTCGCGACCCCCACCCCCCAGCACATCGAGCTCGCCCTCGACATCGCGTATGCCGCCCCCTCCGGGACGATCCTGACCGCCGACGGCGGCGCTCTCTTGCCGCACGACCACGACGCTGAGCAGCAACTTATCGCCAGCCTGGACGTCCTGGACGCCATCCCATCGGCCCGGATGCGCCGGGGCACCGAATACGCCGGGCATTGGGATCTGGCCAATCGCGTGGTCCTCCACGCGATGGCCGCCGTCCGCTTCATGGATGATGTCCTGCCCGAGCTCGAGGCCGGGCCGGATATCCATCTGGTGGTCGAGGACGAGCTGACCAGCTTCACCGAGGCCACCGAGGCCCCGGTCATCGATGTCACGCTCCGCGACGGCGCCGACGGGCACACCGACTGGTTCGACTTGGGCGTCTCGGTGACTGTCGGTGAGGAGCAGGTGCCGTTCGAGCCGCTCTTCAGAGCACTCGCGGCCGGTGACGATGCCCTGCTGCTGGACTCGGGCACCTGGTTCCGCCTGGACGACCCCGCCCTGGACCGCCTGCGCGAGTTGATCGCCGAGGCTCGCGAACTGGTCGACCCCGGCCGGCCGATGCGCCTCTCGCGTTATCACGTGGGGCTCTGGGACGACCTTGCCGAACTCGGTTTCACCTCCGTCGACAGCGCCGCCTGGACCGCGAGCATCGAGCGGCTGCGCGACCTCGCCGTCGCCGAGCCAGCCCCGGTTCCCGCGGGCCTGCAGGCGACCCTGCGGCCCTATCAGGTCGACGGCTATCGCTGGCTGGCCAGCATCTGGGACGCCGGCCTCGGCGGCATCCTCGCCGATGACATGGGCCTGGGAAAGACGCTCCAGACCATCGCGCTGCTCGAAAGAGCCAGGGCCGCAGGAGAACTCGACAATCCTGTGCTGGTCGTCGCCCCGACCAGCGTGCTCGGCGTCTGGGCGAGCGAGGCCGAGAAGTTCGCCCCCGAGCTGCGCGTCACCGTGCTCGCCGAGACGGCCAAGCGGCGCGGCTCGTCGGTCGCGCAGGCGAGCTCGGGCGCGCATCTGGTGGTCACGTCCTACGCCGTCGCTCGCATCGACGGGGACGACTTCGCCGCGGCAAGCTGGCTCGGACTGGTCCTCGACGAGGCGCAATACGTCAAGAACCACCAGGCCAAGACGCACCACATGCTGCGCACGATCGGCGCGCCGTTCACCCTGGCGATGACCGGCACCCCGCTAGAGAACTCGCTGATGGACCTGTGGTCGCTGCTCGCTCTCGTCGCGCCGGGCCTGTATCCGCGCGCCGACCGGTTCACCGAGCACTACCGTCGCCCGATCGAGTCGGGCGAGTCGCCCGAGATGCTCAACCGGCTGCGCCGCCGGATCAAGCCGCTGATGTTGCGCCGCACCAAGGAGATGGTGGCCGCCGACCTGCCTCCGAAGCAGGAGCAGCGGCTCGCCGTCGAACTGACTCCGGCGCACCGACGCCTCTACGACCAGCACCTGCAGCGCGAACGCCAGCGCGTCCTCGGCCTGCTCGACGACCCGGTCGGCAACCGGGTCGCGATCCTCGCCTCGCTGACCCGGCTGCGGCAACTGAGCCTGGATCCGGCGCTGATCGACGCCGAGAAGTGGGGCTCGGGCCGGCCGGCCAAGGTCGAAGCCCTCATCGAGCAGCTTCAGGAGTTGCGCGCAGAGGGACACCGGGCGCTGGTCTTCAGCCAGTTCACCGGCTTTCTGCGCCGCGTCGAGAGCCACCTGGCCGAGGCGGGCATCAGCACCGAATATCTCGACGGCGCGACCCGCAACCGGGCCGACGTCGTCAAACGTTTCCGCACCGGCAACGCCGACGCCTTCCTCATCTCACTCAAGGCCGGCGGCGTGGGTCTGACGCTGACCGAGGCCGACTATGTCTTCGTCCTCGACCCGTGGTGGAATCCCGCCGCCGAGGCTCAGGCGATCGACCGCGCCCACCGGATCGGTCAGACCAAGATGGTCATGGTCTACCGGCTGATTGCCACCGGCACCATCGAGGAGAAGGTCGTGGAGTTGCAACAGCGCAAGCGAGATCTCTTCGATCGCGTTGTCGATGAGGGCGGGGCGATGTCGGGCCAGATCACGGCCGACGACATCCGGGCGCTACTCGACGCCGACTGAGCTGCCGGCCCCGGTGCGAGAGTAGGTGCGCCAAGGGTGCCGTATATGTGGTCGAGGGCACGCCCGCGCGGATGAAAGAATCCGACACCATGACCACCACACCCGCCTCGCCTCGCGCCATCCCCGAGCGGCCAACGCTCGACGGACTCGAGGAGAAGTGGGGGGTCGTATGGCAGCAGCAAGGCACCTTCGCCTTCGACCGCGCTCGCGCGCTGTCCCTCCCCCGCGACCAGATCTTCGCAATCGACACCCCGCCGCCGACCGCGAGCGGCAGCCTGCATATGGGGCACGTGTTCAGCTTCACCCACACCGACTGCATGGCCCGCTACCAGCGGATGCTGGGCCGGGAGGTTTTCTATCCGATCGGCTGGGACGACAACGGCCTGCCGACCGAGAAGCGCGTGCAGAACTTCTACGGCGTGCGCGGCGATGCGACCCTGCCGTATGTCGAGGGTTATGAGCCGCCCCATCGCGGCACCGCCCGCTCGATCAAGTCCGCCGATGAGCAGCCCATCAGCCGCCGCAACTTCCTTGAACTGTGCGAAGATCGCACGATCGAGGATGAGAAGAGCTTCGAGTCCACCTTCCGCCGCCTCGGCCTCTCCTTCGACTGGGACCAGACATATCGCACCATCGACGACCGCTCGCGCGCGACCTGCCAGTGGGCCTTCATCCGCAATGTCCAGCGGGGCGAGGCCTACCAGTCCGAGGCGCCGGGCCTGTGGGATGTCACCTTCCAGACTGCCGTCGCGCAGGCCGAGCTGGAAGCCCGTGACTACCCCGGCCACTACCACCGGGTCGCCTTCCACGCCGCCGACGGGCCGGTCTACATCGAGACCACCCGCCCCGAACTCATCCCCAGCGTGGTCGCGCTCATCGCCCACCCCGACGACGAGCGGTATGCCGCCCGCTTCGGCACCACGGTCACCTCGCCGCTCTTCGGGGTCGAGATCCCGGTGCTCGCGCACCCGGCCGCCGAGATGGACAAGGGCGCCGGCATCGCCATGTGCTGCACCTTCGGCGACCTGACCGATGTGCTCTGGTGGCGCGAACTGCGCCTGCCCACCCGGTCGCTGATCACCCGCACCGGCCGGATGCACCACGAGAGCCCCGAATGGCTCGTCGGCACCCCCGGCGAGGCGCTGTACGCCGAGCAGGTGGCGGGCAAAACGGCATACGGAGCACGGGAGGCGATCGTCGCCGCGCTGCGGGCATCCGGCGACCTCGACGGCGAGCCGACGGCCACCCAGCGCAAGGCGAACTTCTACGAGCGCGGCGAGAAGCCGCTGGAGATCGTCACCACCCGCCAGTGGTACATCCGCAATGGCGGGCGCGACCCCGAACTCAACGCCGAACTCGTCGCGCGCGGAGACCAGATCGCCTTCCACCCGGCCTTCATGCACAGCCGCTATGCCAACTGGGTGGCCGGCCTCAATGGCGACTGGCTGGTCTCGCGGCAGCGCTTCTTCGGCCCGTCCATCCCGGTCTGGTATCCGCTGGACCAGGACGGGGAACCGGTGTGGGACAACTACATTCTGCCAAGCGAGGAGATGCTCCCGGTCGACCCGATGGCCCAGCCGGCGCCCGGCTACACCGAGGACCAGCGCGGCAAGCCCGGCGGTTTCGTCGGCGACCCCGACGTCTTCGACACCTGGGCGACCTCGTCGCTGACTCCGCAGATTGCGCTCGGCTGGCGCCGGGATGACGAACTCTTCGGCCACCTCTTCCCGATGGACATGCGCCCCCAGGCGCACGACATCATCCGCACCTGGCTCTTTGCGACGGTGGTGCGCGCGCACTGGGAGTTCGGTTCGATCCCGTGGACCAATGCCGCGATCTCCGGCTTCATCCTCGACCCGGACCGCAAGAAGATGAGCAAGTCCAAGGGCAACGTGGTCACGCCCGAGGACACCCTCAAGGAGCACAGCTCCGACGCGGTGCGCTACTGGGCGGCCAGCGGCCGGCTCGGGACCGACGCGGCCTACGACATCGGCCAGATGAAGGTCGGCCGGCGCCTGGCGATCAAACTGCTCAACGCGACGAAGTTCGCCCTCGGCTTCGGCGATGTCACCGGCGACCTCGCGGCCGTCGTGACCGAGCCGCTCGACCTGGCGATGCTCGCCGGGTTGCGCGAAGTCGTGGCCCGAGCCACCGCGGGCTTCGAGGCGTGGGACTTCACCCGCAGCCTGGAGGTCACCGAGAGCTTCTTCTGGACCTTCTGCGACGACTATCTCGAGTTGGTCAAGGACCGGGCCTACGGCGGCCAGGGCGAGGCGGCGGCGGCGAGCGCCCGCGCGGCGCTGCGGCTCGGGCTCGATGTCCTGCTGCGCCTGCTCGCGCCGATCCTGCCCTATGCCACCGAGGAGGTCTGGTCGTGGTGGCACGAGGGGTCGATCCACCGGTCGTCCTGGCCGACCGTCGAGGAACTCCCGGCCGGCGGCGATCCGTCGGTGCTCGCGTCGGTGGGGGCGGCGCTGGCCGCCGTGCGCAAGGCGAAGTCCGAGGCCAAGATGAGTATGCGCGCGGAGGTCACCTCGATCACCTTCACCGGCCCAGCGGCGGCACTCGATGAGATCCGTTCTGCCGCAGGCGATCTGCGCGCCGCCGGACACATCACGGTCGACCCGGCGTATGCCGTTGCCGACGTCTTAGGCGCCACCGACGTCACGCTCGTCTCGGTGGCGAAGCCGACCGCTTGACCGAGGCTGGGCTGAATCGGACGCAGGCGGGCTCGCCCACCCCCGTGCCCAAGTGCCGAACCGGCCCTGCCCCTGGAGAGCCGTGGGACCCAGAAGAGTCTGATCCGGCCCTCTCGACGGGGCTGAACCGGCCTCTCGACGGGGCTGCGTTTTCCGCCGGCCCCCGGGGCAGAGGCAGCTCCCTGATCTAGCCTGGCTCGATGGAGCGCGCGCCGATGCCGACGCGGCCGGTATGGCCGTTCGCGCTCGTCGCTGCCCTCGCACTGGTGGTGATCTGGGTCGCCGCGGCCTCACCCGTCTTCGTCGTCGGCGAGCCCTATCGGACCTCCGGTCCGACGGCGCCGGAGGCGAGCCCGACCGGTTTTCCGACCGGGCCGTTGCCCACCGGCGGGCCGGGCACGCAGATCCCTTTCCCGGTGCCCGACTGGGTCGGTTGGATCATCAATGGCGGCGCCGTCCTCGCTTTGGTGCTGCTCGCCCTCGCCGTCGGCCGCTGGCTGCTCCGTCGCCGGCGCCCGGCGCGCCGTCCCGCAGCGTCGACCCGGACCGCCGCCGACGCCCTGCTCGCCGATGCCGCCGCGCAGCTCGCCGTCCTCGGCCGCGGCCCTGCCGGCGACGCGATCATCGCGTGCTGGCAGCGGCTCGAGGACGCCATTGCCCGCGCCGGCACCCCGGCGAAGGAGTGGGAAACCCCGACGGAGGTCACCCAGCGCGTCCTGAGCCGGTATGCCGTCGACCCCGCCGCCCTCGCCTGCCTCGGCGCGCTCTACCGTGAGGCACGCTTCAGCGCGCACTCGCTCGGCGAGCCCGAGCGTCGCCGGGCGGCCGACGCCCTGGAACGGATCCACGCCGGCCTCGCCACGTCGGCAGGGGGCACCGGCGGGGCGGCCGCAGACCGCTACGGAGGCCGGTGATGAAGCGACCGGGCTGGCTGACCAGGTCGCGCAGCGGACGACTCCCCCCGTTGTTGTCGCGACCGATGCTCCTGACGGCCGTGACCTTCGTCCCGTTCGCCCTCGCCCTCGCGTGGTATTCCTTCGCGCCGGCCCCCGACTACCTGCTCCTGACCGCCATCCTGCTCGCCCTGATCGTGCTGGCCTGGCTCGGCCTCGACCTCGCCCTCTCGACCGAAGCCCAACGCTGGAGGCCCTTCGTTGCCCGACCCGAACGGATTCGCGGCCGGGACGCACGCGTCGGCCGCCTCCGCGCGCTTCTGACCGAGGTCGACCGCATACGAACGGGCAGCGAAACCGGCGCGGCCGACGAGATCCACGCCGTCATCGCCACCATCGTCCAAGGCCGGATCGCGGCCCGCGGGCTCGACCCCGCCGCACACCGTGCGGACGTTCGCGCCCTCCTCGGCCGCGACCTGGAGGACTACCTCGCGGCCCCGCCCGGCCAGCGGCATCGCCGCCTGAGCGACCTGGATCACTACCTGACCCGAATCGAGCGCCTCTGATGGACCTCCCCGCTGTCACCCGCCTCGCCGGCGAGATTCTCGACGAGGTCGAGAAGGCGGTCGTCGGCAAACGCCGCCCGCTCGAACTCCTCCTGGCGGGCATCCTCGCCGGCGGGCACGTTCTCCTCGAGGACTACCCCGGGCTCGGCAAGACCCTCGCGGCGCGCTCGCTCGCGCAAGCCCTTGGCCTGGAATTCGCCCGCGCACAATTCACCCCCGACCTGCTGCCGGGCGACCTGACCGGATCCTTCGTCTTCGACCAGCGCAGCGGGGAGTTCACCTTCCGCGCCGGGCCGCTGTTCACCGGCCTGCTGCTCGCGGACGAGATCAACCGCACGCCTCCGAAGACTCAGTCAGCGCTGCTGGAAGCGATGCAGGAGCACCAGATCACGGTCGAGGGCACGACCTTCCCGCTGCCACCCCCCTTCCACGTGCTCGCCACTGCCAACCCGATCGAGTACGAAGGCACCTATCCCCTGCCGGAAGCTCAACTCGACCGCTTCCTCATGCGTCTCGCCCTCGGCTACCCGACGCCGGGGGAGGAATGGCGGGTGCTCACCAGTCGCCTCGAACGCCGCCACGAGGAGCACGACCTGCGCGCCGTCACCGACGCCGAAGGCCTGCTCGCAATGCAGGCCGCCGTCGAGACCGTCACCGTCGATCCCAGCATCAGCGAATACTGCGTGCGCCTCGCGGCCACCACCCGCCGGCACGCGCATGTGCTCGTCGGTGCCTCACCGCGCGGCTCGCTCGCCCTGATGCTCTGCGCCCGGGCGTATGCCGTGGTGACCGGCCGCGACTATGTCACCCCCGAAGACGTCAAGGCCGTGGCCCACCCGGTCCTGGAGCACCGGATCACGCTGCGACCGGAGCTCTGGAGCAGCGAGATCACCGCGGCGTCGGTCGTCACCGAACTCGTCGGCTCGGTCGCGACCCCGGCCAGTGGTGGGACCCGATGAGCCAGGGACGGGGGGCCGCCGGTCATCCCGGTCATCGGATGCGGCGGCCCCGCTCGGCAGTCGTGACGTCGTCCGGGCGCGCGATTGAGTCGCTGACAAGAGCGGTGCTCGATGGGCCCGCATGAGGTCACCCCCTGGCGGGCCACCGCCGCCCACCATCGCGCCCTTGTCGCCGCGCCCGCGACCCTGCTGCTCGCCGCACTGGGCCGTCGCCTCGACCTCGTGCTCATCGGTCTGCCCTTCCTGCTGATCGCGGCCTGGTCGCTCTGGGCCCGCCCCAACCAGACCCCCGAGGTCGACGCCCATCTCGGACCAACCGTCGTCCATGAGGGTCAGAGTCTGGAGTGGAGCGCCACGCTCACCACCCCGCCCGGCACCGAGGACCTGGTCGCCCTGCTCGCCCCGTGCGATCACATCGTCACCCAGCCGGACTCCGGCGGCCTCGCCCACGCCGTGCCCGCAGGCGACACCCGCGCCCGCCTCACCGCCCGCCTGACCGCGACCCGCTGGGGCGAGCGGGACGCCGGCCTGGGCCTGCTGTCCGCGACTAGCCCCTTCGGCGCCTTCCGATGGGCACCGCCCCAACTGTCCGGCGCTCGCATCCGCGTGCTGCCGGAAAAGGACCCGTTCACCACCCGCGTCGGTATGCCGCATCCCCAGGGCATCGTCGGGCTCAACCGGAGCGCACGTCGAGGTGACGGGACCGATTTCGCGGCCGTGCGGGCCTACGGCCCTGGCGACCGGCTGCGCCGGATCAACTGGCGCGTATCGACGCGCAGCACGACCCTGCAGGTCACCGCCACGCACGCCGACGAGGACACCAGCGTCCAGATCGTCCTGGACGCCTTCCACGATATCGGCGCGAGCGCCGGCCTGGGAGGCACCCGCAGCAGCCTGGACACCGGTGTCCGCGCGACGGCCGCGCTGACCGAGCATTACCTGCGCGCCGGCGAGCGCGTCGGCCTGCTCGTCCTCGGGACCGCTCGCCTGCGCCCCCTCGCCGCGGCGGCCGGACGACGTCACCTGCGGCGGGTGTTGGATTCACTGGCGATGATCCGCCCGGGCACCGCCCAGCCCGCCCAGGACACCCAGCGCGTCGATCACCACCTCGCCAAGGTCAGCAACGCCTCGGTCGTCATCGTGCTCACCCCCGGCGTCTCCGACCGCGCCCTCGACGTCGCCCTCCGCCTGGGCAATCGTGGCCTGACCGTGGTCGTGATCGACACGCTCCCGCCCGTCGCCCGCGGGGTCCTCGGCCTGGCCGAACTCACGGCGATCACCCCCATCGTCGAACACCGCGAGATTCGCGCCGCGCAACTGGCCTGGCGCCTTCGCCTGCTCGAGCGTGCCCACCACCTGAACCACCTGCGCGCGACCGGCATCCCGGTGATCGAGTGGAGCGGCCCCGGCAGCCTGGATGAGACCCTGCGCCAGGTGCACCGGCGCGCCCGCGCTCCCCGATTGGCCCGACGATGAGCCCGTTGGGCCGCCGACTCGACGCCGTCGCCGGCGAAGGAGCCCGGCGATTCGCTCTGCGCGGCGGCATCTTGCTCGGCAGCTGCGTCATGGGCGCCGCCATGGCGCTCGCGTCGCCCCATCCGATCGTCCCGGCCCTCGTCGTGCTCGGGGTCATCGCGATCTCCGCCGTGCTGCTCCCGGACTCGCCCGTCGTCCTCGTGCTGCTTCTGATGATCAGCGCGACCTGGGTGATCGTCGTTCCCCGGCCCGAACGCGCGGCCGACCTGGTCCTCCCACTCCTCGCCGCCCTCGGCGCGCTGGCCGTTCACCTGTGCGCCGCCGCCTGGTCCGTATGGCCGCCCGGCACCGTGGTGCCACGCCTCGGCCGGCTGCGCTGGTGGCGCCGATCCGGCGTCGTCGCGCTCGCGGTGGTGTCTACAACCGCCCTGGCCGGAGCGCTGATCCGGGCCGCACCGAGCGGGCATCGGCTGCTCAGCCTGCTCGCCATCACCGGGGTCTGTACGGCGGCACTGGCGGGTTATCGCTGGTCAGGTCCCCGAAACGGGCCCGAGGGTGGGGCACAATAGCCGCCGGTCCCCCGCGAAAGGCCTCGCTCGTATGTTCCGTTCTGCCCGCCCCGTCCGATCGCCTCGCCCCGCGCACCGGGGCACCACCTCGTGGTCCGGCACCGCCTTCTACGGATCGGCGACCGCCGTCGCTGCCGGCCTTGCGCTGGCGACCACGAGCCTGGTCCCGGCCGCCGCGTCCGACAAGCCGGCCGGCGCGGGCGCCCGCGTCGCGACGGGGTGCGCCGGAACGGCATACGTCTATGGGGCGCGCGCCGACGGGACGCTGACCTTCACGGCGATCGACGCGGCCACGAACGTCCGCGGCCGCACCCTCGTCGGCCCGAAGTTGCCCTTCGGCGTCCGGGCGATGGCGACCCTCGATTACACGACGCTGCTTGTGACGACGCCAGCCGGCGAGCTCTACCGGATCGATGTCATCGGCAACACCAAGAAGCTGACCATCGACACCCCGAGCAAACTGGCCTCGAACTCCTGGACCTACGACAAGCTGACCGCCGACGGTTTCGGGCATCTCTTCGCCACGAGCGGCACCAACGGGCAGCTCTACCGGTGGAATGTCACCGCCAAGAAGCCGACCGGTTCGCAGATCGCGACCAAGACGCGCATCGGCGCCGGCTTCGTCCTGACCTCCCTGACGGCCACCGGTGGTGGGCAGCTCATCGGGACCACCAGCGGGGGAAAACTGATGGGCTACAAGGCGATCGGACTTAATCGCTTCACGTCCGCAACCCTCGCGTCCAGCGGGTACACCGGCGTCGACAAGCTGGCGGGGGTCGGCGGTGGCGTCTTCTATGCGCGGACCACGAGCAGCGGTGCGCTCGTCGGGCGCAAGGACGCCAATGTGGCCGACGGGTCGGGCAGCGATATCGCGACGATTGGCACCGTCGACTCCAGCGGGTGGACGCAGAAGGTGCTCAGCGGCGCCCCGAAGACGGTCACGTGCACCACCGGCGGTGACCTCACGTATGCCGCCCTGGTCACGATGTTCGGGTCCGGTTGGGTCGGCACGCAGAGCGTCGTCGAGCAGGGCCTGCCGAAGCTGCAGGCGGAGATGGCCAAAGCGTCGATCACCACGCCCGCGCGCAAGGCGGCCTTCCTGGCGACGCTTGTGAGCGAATCCGCGATGCGCTGGGACGCCGACCAAGGGGGGTCCTACACCTACCACGGGCGCGGCTACATCCAGATCACCGGCGACTTCAACTATGGCCCGGCCGGGACCTGGCTCGGCGTCGACCTGTTGAGCAACCCTGAGTTGGCCCGCTCGCTCAGCTACAGCGCGCCGATCGCCCGCTGGTACTGGACGATCGCGCGGACCACGACCAACACCTATGCCGACAACCACGATATGAACGGCGTCAACCGCAATATCGGCTTCGCCTGGTCGTATGAGGAGGCCACCCGCCGCTGCGATCGGTTCAAGTCGGCCTACAAATACTTCACCGGCGCGCTGCCGGCGAACACGATCTGCTACCCCTCGCGCCTGCCCGCCCCCGGCTCGACCGACTGGTACTTCCACCCCGAGCGCGGCGACAAGTCCTGACCCCTCCCCTCCCCCACCCACCCGTCGAAAGGCCGGTTTAGGGGCGTCGACGGGCCGGTTTAGGGGCGTCGACGGGCCGGTTCAAGGGCGTCGACGGGCCGTTTCAAGGGCGTCGACGGGCCGTTTCAAGGGCGTCGACGGGCCGTTTCAAGGGCGTCGACGGCCCGGTTCGGGGTCGTCTGGGTCCCACGCTCTGCGTGGGAGCCATACGACCGCGGTGGCGGGATGGGTGTGCAGGAGGGTGGAGGTTTCAGGCCGGGGAGGCGTCGGCACGGCCTGGGGCGAAACCGAACTCGCGGGCCGGGATCAGCCCGCTCGGCTGCACCGTGAACCATGGGATATTCCAGCCGCCCAGGCCGAGCCCCGACCCCACGAAGGCGGTCCGCCCGAATTCGAAGACGTGCCCGGCGGTCGGTTCGTAGACCTCGAGGTTGCCGTCGCCGCGATCGGGCAGGATCAGGCAGACGTGGCGCGGCAGGACCGAGTCGCCGACATAGATCAGCGCCGGCTCACCGTCCGCCACCAAGCGCAGTAGTCGCCCGTAGTGCGCGTCCAACGCCCGGGTCGAGTCGGAGCGCAGCACTTCCACGTCATACCGCGTGCCGCGCCGCGAGGCGCCGAACTCCAGTTCTTTCTTCGCCCCCCATGGCGGCGTGCCCAGGCGGCGCGGCCACGGCAGATTGAGGCGGCCCCCGCCGGCATACAGACTGTTGGTGCGGCGATGGACGACGCGTTCGTAGGCCGCGAAGCGCGCCCCGGCATCGGCCGCGTTCGGCAGACCGGCACGCGGTCCGTCACCGGTGAGGATCCAGGCCGCGAAGGCCGGGTCGACCAGCATCCGCGCGATGGTCAGGCACGCCGCACCACAGGTGACCTGACTCTGTTGCGCCGGCGCGGCGTCGCCGGTGTGCAGGCGATACGGCGGGCTCATACCCTCATCCAACCCGATCCGCCGCGCCCGTGCGGGCTGCGATCCGTATGCCGTGTCAGGCGGAGCGCTTGCGCGGTGCGCGCTTGCGTGGCGGGGTGATCTCGGCCTGGCGCACGATCGTCGGCAGCACATTGCCGAGCACCGTTTCGCGGCTGACGACGACGCGGGCGATGTCGTCATCGCTGGGCACGTCGAACATCACCGGCATCAGGACTTCTTCCATGATCGCCCGCAGGCCACGCGCACCGGTGCCGCGCTTGAGCGCCTGTTCGGCGATCGCGGTCAGGGCGTCCGGCGTGAACTCCAGCTCGACGCCGTCCAGCTCGAACATCTTGGCGTACTGCTTGACCAGGGCGTTCTTGGGTTCGCTCAGGATCCGCACGAGCGCCTCGCAGTCCAGCGGCGAGACGGTCGTGATCACCGGCAGCCGGCCGATGAACTCCGGGATCAGGCCAAACTTCATCAGGTCCTCGGGCATCACATCGCTGATCGACTCGGCCAGATCCTTCGGGTTGTGCAACTCGGAGCCGAAGCCGAGGCCCTTCTTGCCGATCCGCCCCTCGATGAGCTTCTCCAGACCGGCGAAGGCCCCGCCGACGATGAAGAGCACATTGGTGGTGTCGATCTGGATGAACTCCTGGTGCGGGTGCTTGCGCCCACCCTGCGGCGGCACCGACGCGGTCGTGCCCTCGAGGATCTTCAGCAACGCCTGCTGCACGCCTTCACCCGAGACATCGCGGGTGATCGAGGGGTTCTCGGACTTGCGGGCGATCTTGTCCACCTCGTCGATATAGATAATCCCGGTCTCGGCGCGCTTGACGTCGTAGTCGGCGGCCTGGATGAGCTTCAGCAGGATGTTCTCGACGTCCTCGCCGACATAGCCGGCCTCGGTCAACGCGGTCGCGTCGGCGATCGCGAAGGGGACGTTGAGCATCTTGGCGAGAGTTTGCGCGAGATAGGTCTTGCCGCACCCGGTGGGCCCGATCAGCAGGATGTTGGACTTGGCGATCTCGACGTGATTGGCGTCGCGCTTGCCCGAGCCGTCACCGGCCTGGATGCGCTTGTAGTGGTTGTAGACGGCGACGGCGAGCGCCTTCTTGGCCGGCTCCTGGCCGATGATGTAGGTCTTAAGGAAGTCGAAGATCTCGCGGGGCTTGGGCAGCTCGTCGAAGCCGAGGTCGGTCGACTCCGCCAGCTCCTCCTCGATGATCTCGTTGCACAGGTCGATGCACTCGTCGCAGATGTAGACCATCGGTCCGGCGATCAGCTTCTTGACCTGCTTCTGCGACTTCCCGCAGAAGGAGCACTTCAACAAATCGCCGCCTTCGCCCGCGCGCGCCATCCGCTCGTGCTCCCTTCACCATCGAATCCGTGGGATCGGGCACCCAAGCGCCCGTCGTGCCCCGACGCTACCTGCCGCCGGTGCCCGCTTCGACCATTGAAACCCACATGTCGCGACGACGGCACCCGTTCCGCTGACAGCGGAAGCTCGCGCCCCTCCCCCACCTGCCTGTATGCCGTTCACCCCCGCCCGAAGTCCGGCCTACCGTGCAGTAAGCAGGGTGATCACCCCACTTACTGCACGGTAGGCAGCAGCCTCGGCCCCCTTCACTGCCCGGAATCGGCGTGGGCGATATAGGCGAGTTGGCGCCATACGGCCGCGAGCGCCAGACCGGAGCCGACCGCAGCGAACCAGAAGGGCGCGGTCAGCCCCCACCGCTGCGCGATCACGCCACCGAGCAGTTGCCCGACCACTAGCCCACCGAAGAGCCCGACCAGGTAGACGCTGCTAACCCGCCCCTGGAAGGCTGTGGGCACCGCGCGCTGCCGGACGGCCGTCGAGAGCGTGCCCCAGACGAAGGCATACGCCCCGAAGACCACCATGATCGCGATCGCCACCCACCCGTTCGTCGTCATCGCCAGGGCCGTATGCGTGAGCACCTCCAGCAGCAGGCAGGTGCGCATCAGCCCCGCGAGCGGGAAGAGCCGCTCCAACCGGCCGTATGCCAGCGTGCCCACCATCCCGCCCACCGCGGCTGCCGTGGTGAGCAGCCCGAAGCCGAGTTCCCCCATGTGCAAGTGGTCGAGCGCGTAGAGCACGAGCACCGACCACGCCGCACCCCACGTGACATTGAACGCGAGGATGACCAGGGCCAGGGTGCGCACGGCGGCATTGCCGAGCAGCCAGCGAACACCCTCGCCGATGTCCCGCAGCACGTGCGTGTACTCCAGATCCGCGCGCTCGGGGTGCATGGGCCGCGCGATCCGCCGGATCAGCACGATCCCGAGCAGCATGGTCACGGTCTGTGTCACGAAGGGCCAGGCCATCCCCGCGGCGAACAAGAAGGCCCCGACCGGCGGTCCCACCAGTTGGTTGGCCGTCAGAAAGCCGGCCATCAGCCGGGCGTTGCCGAGTCCGAGATCGGCCTTGTCCACCAGCATCGGCAAGATCGTGCCCGACGCGGTATCGGCGAAGATCTCGGCACAGCCCAGGACAAACATCACGACCAGGACGATGGTGATGTTGACATGCCCCGTGGCAAGCGTGGCGATGAGGAAGCCCAGGACGAGCAGCCGGCTGAGGTCCGCCAACACGACCAGGGTGCGGCGATCCATCCGGTCGGCGATCGCCCCGGCGATCAGCCCGAAGAGCAAGGTGGGCACCCGTTGGAGCGCGGCGGCCAGGGCCACGAGGACGGCGTTGCGCGTCTGCGAGGCGACTAGGAGCGGCCCCGCCGCGAGGGCGATGCCGTCGCCGATATTGCTGATCCAGGAGGAGGACATCAGCCACCGGAAGTCGCGGCCCATCCGGGCCGGTGCGATGGCTTCCCCGATGCGTCCCACGAGGGCGAGAGCCTACCCGCGCGCGCCTAGCGCATGCGCGAGGTTTATCCCGTCGGTGAGGTCCGCTTCCCGGACGCACGGCGGTCGGTGGGCTCAGTCATACTCGCTCTCCGTATGCCGCGGCGGGCCCGGCCGCGTGGGGAAATCGCCGGCGCAGGGCCAGGCTGACATACACCAATCCGACGAGCACCGGGACCTCGATGAGCGGCCCGACGACGCCGGCCAACGCCTGGCCGGAGCTGACGCCGAAGGTCGCGATGGCGACGGCGATCGCCAACTCGAAGTTGTTGCCCGCAGCGGTGAAGGCCATCGTCGTGGTGCGGGCATACGTGAAGCCGAGGGCGCGCCCGAGCCCATAGCCGCCGCCCCACATCAGCGCAAAATAGGCAAGCAGAGGCAGCGCGATCCGCGCCACATCCCAGGGCCGGGCAGTGATCTGCTCGCCCTGCAGGGCGAAGAGCAGGACGACGGTGAAGAGCAACCCGTAGAGCGCCCACGGGCCGATCCGCGGGAGAAATTCCTCCTCGTACCACGCGCGCCCGCGGCGGGCCTCACCGAGGCGCCGCGAGAGATAGCCCGCGGCCAGCGGGATGCCGAGGAAAACCGCCACACTGGCCGCGATCGCGCCGGGCGAGACGTCGAGGTGCGTGCTCGCCAGTCCCAGCCAGCCCGGCAGCACCGTCAGATAGAACCAGCCCAGGCCGGCGAAGGCGACCAACTGGAAGAGCGAATTGATCGCGACCAGCACGGCCGCGGCCTCGCGATCGCCGCAGGCGAGGTCGTTCCAGATGATGACCATGGCGATGCAGCGCGCCAGACCGACGATGATCAGACCGGTGCGATAGGCGGGCAGGTCCGGCAGCATCAGCCACGCGAGCGCAAACATCAGCGCCGGCCCGATCAGCCAGTTCAGCACCAGTGACGACACCAGCAGCCGCCTGTCGTGGGTCACGGTGTCGAGCCGGTCGTAGCGGACCTTGGCCAGGACGGGATACATCATCACCAGCAGCCCGATCGCGATGGGCAGCGAGATCCCGGCCACCTCGACCCGGCTCAGCGCCGAATCGAGGCCGGGGACCAGGCGGCCCAGCGCCAGCCCGAGCACCATGGCGGCCCCGATCCAGACAGGCAGCAACCGATCGAGCCGCGAAAGCTTCAGGGCGGCAACGGGATCGGCCGCATCGAGCGCGGTCGTCATCGCCGTCAGGCCGGCATGATCGCGCGCACGAAGGCGCTCGCGAACGCCCCGTCCAGGGCGTCGACGGCCGCTGCCACATCCACGCCAGTCGGCAAGTCGGCGGGCGCCAGACGCGCGGCGAGGTCCTCCAGGTCGGCACGCGTGTAGCGCCGGGTCACCTCGACCGAGGCGTCCTCGAAACCGGCCGCCGTGAGCCGGGCGACATAGTCGGTCTCGAGCAGCGCGCCGGCGATGCACCCTGTCCACAGGGCCACGATGCCGGTGAGCTCCGGAGCCAGCGGGCGCAGCAGCACGATGTCGGAGACGGCGAACCGGCCGCCGGGCCGGAGCACGCGCGCGGCTTCGCGCAGGACCGCGTCCTTGTCGGCCGAAAGGTTGATCACGCAGTTGGAGATGACGACGTCGACGGCGTTGTCCGGCAACGGAATCGACTCGATCGTCCCGAGCATGAACTCGGCATTGCCGATGCCCGCCTCGGCCTGGTGGCGGCGCGCGAGGTCCAGCATCTCGGGCGTCATATCCAGCCCGTATGCCGTTCCCCCCGGCGCCACGCGCCGCGCCGAGAGCAGGACGTCGAGTCCGCCGCCGGAGCCGAGGTCGAGCACGTCCTGCCCCGGCTGGAGGTCGGCGAGCAGAGTCGGGTTCCCGCACCCGAGCGAGGCCGCCAGCGCACCGGCCGACGGCACGGCGTCGGCGTCGTAGAGGTCGCCGCTGATGGGATCGGACGCGGCCGGCCCGTCGGAGCAGCACCGCGTGCCGCAGCACGAGTCATCGGCAACGGCCAGAGCGGAACGGGCGGACGCGGCATACCGCTCGCGGACGGCCTCTCGGATGTCGTCGGCTGCCGACGGGGACGCGCTGGACGCGGTCATGGCGCCCTCTCCTTGGATTGATGATCGTCTAAGCAGAATCAGTCTGGACCGCTGTTTCGAGATCTGTCAAGATAGGGGCATGGCCTCGGACGTGATGTGCTGCACCCCGGCGATCGCCTCGCTCGATGCCGACCGGGCACAGGCCCTCGCCCCGCTCTTCAAGGCCCTCGGCGACCCGGTCCGGCTGCGCCTGGCGTCGATGATCGCCGCCATGCCCGAGGTGTGTGTCTGCGAGTTGACCAGGGCCTTCGAGCTGTCCGGTCCGACAATTTCCCACCACCTGAAAGTCTTGCGCGACAATGGCATCGTCGAGTGCGAGCGCCGCGGGACCTGGGTCTACTACTGGATCCGCCCGCATGCCTTGGCCGAGCTCACAGCGGTCCTGGCGCCACTGCATACCGGCGCATGAGACCGGACGGCTCAGCCCGTCCGGCGGCAGCCGAGCATTACCCTCGCCATCATGACGGCGAGCACGCCCCAGGACCGGATCGACGCCTTCCTGCTTGATTACGAAGCCCAGTGGGTCATTGCCCAGCCGCATTTCGACGGCGACGATGGCGACGGCTTCGCGACGTGGATTCCCAGCTCGCTGCGTTAGGGGATCGGCACGCCAACCGGGGGCGCAGCTGCTCGCCCGCGCGTTTTCCGGCGCGCCGGAGTTCGGCCCGACAAGCCAGCTGACGACCGCAACGGCCATCGACGGCGATGTCGCCCGGGTCGCTGCGACGCCGACGCGAAGCACCGGCCCGCGCTTCCTCGAATACCGGCTGGTGCGTCTGGATGGTGACTGGCGGATCGCGGCCATCGACGGCTTCTACGACGATCCGGACGCGGCGTTCATGCCGGCCGAGCGGGCGTCCGCCCTGACCGGGTCGGCCACCGCCGATGCGACCCTGACGGCGATGCCGCCGCACTACGCACGGCTCGATCCGGCTCGGCTCTTCGTCGAGCGCGACATCGTCGACGACGACGGCGACAGCACGCGGATCGAGGTCCGCCCCGTCGGCCGCTTCACGGTGAGTTCGGGGGTCCTGGCGGTCGTCGACTTCGCCTATGACGCGTCCATGATCAAGGCCCTGACGCGCTCGGTGCCGCCCGGGGAGTATGCCGCCGACATCGCGGTAGCCTTCGAGCGGTGCGCCGCTCTGCGCGTCACTTTCGGCCCAGATGCACCGGTGGCCTGGCATCCGGCCACGGCGTCGGACGGCGGTCACGTCGCCGGAGTCGATGCCGGAAACCTCGCCGTCATCGGCATCGGCGCGTATGCCGCGGCGACCGTCCGGGGAAGGAGAGCGCCTACGAGGACCTCGTCGTCGATACCGAGTCACTCGCCGAGCTCCTCCGCTTCGGCGCGGGCGAGCCGTGCGGTGTGGTCGCCAGCTCGGGCTGGGGCGACGGCGCCTATCCGTCGGTTTGGGGCGTCGACGCAGCGGGCCAGGCGGTCCAACTCGTCGTCGACTTCTGCCTGCTGGTGCACGCGGTGACCCGCGAGGTAAACGTCGCTTGGGCCGGCGGCGGCTTCGACCTCGGCGTGCCGGGCGTGCGAATCACGACCGAGCCCGGGCGATTCTCCTTCTGGCGCGGGCAGATTCCCGGGCGCCTTGTGCTCACCGCGCCCTACGACGCCGTCGCGGAGCTCACGTTGCGCACCGAGAAGGGCGAGATCGCCTGTGCCTCGGACACCGAGGCAAGCGAGGTCGACGCGACGACGACGGCCTATCCATTGCTCGGCAAGCCCGGACCCGGGTGGACCCTCACCGCCACCGTCGACCTGGGCCCCGAATACTCCTGACCTGCACCGGTGCTGCCGGTAGCGCCCGAATCCGCTTGGGCCGCAATGCTTCCTCGGGCGACCTCGAGCAGCCGCTCGCGCACCTCGGGCGGGCCGAGGACGCGCACCGATCCGCCGAAGCTCGCCAGCCGCCGGGCCAGCACGTCCGCGTTCAGGCCGGCCACCCGGGCGGGCACCCCGTTCGGACGCGCCTGCGCGACTTCCGTATGCCGCCCGAATGTGCGCCGCAGCATCGGCACCGCAGCGGGTGCCACGAGCAGGTCGGCCCACAGTCCGGCGCGGCGCTCCTCGACCGCCGTCACGACCTGGTCCCACTCCGCGCCGAGGTCGAGATCCGCGGGTCTGGTCGCCTGCGCGTCGAGCACGGCGGCCACGACCACCCGGTCGAGCCGGAAGGTCCGGCGCCCGGCGTCGGTGCCGGCGACGAGATACCAGCGGCCGTCCTTGGCCGCCAGGCCCCACGGATCGACCACGCGCACCGACGGCGATCCGGTGGGCGCGGCATACGTCAGGTCGACCCGCCGGCGCCGGACGACGGCATCCTGGAGCGTCCGGCGGACGTGGTCGGCCGGCGACACCGCCTGCTGCTCACCCCAGCCGGCGGGGTCGTGAACGACGGCATCGGCCGCAGCCAGGGCCTCGTCTCGAAACGGCGCGGGCAGCGCCCGGGCGAGCTTGCGTAGGGCGGTGCGCGCGTCGGGATCCGCGCGCCCGCCGGGCCCGAGCAGCAGGAAGAGCGAGCGGGCCTCCCCCGCGGTCAGGCCGGTCAGGTCGGTGCGCGCCCCGCCAACGAGTTGCCAGCCGCCGCCGCGTCCGGCCTGCGGATAGACCGGTATGCCGCTGGCCGACAGTGCTTCGAGGTCGCGGCGCGCTGTGGGCACCGAGACATCCAACTCGCGGGCCAGTTCGGCAGCGGTCAGCCGGCCCTTCTGCTGCAGCAGCAGAAGGGCTGCAACGAGGCGGTCGGCGCGCATACCGCCAAGATTCGCAGAAAAAATGATCAGTCGGTGATCACTTTGCCGACGACGCTAAGAGTCATGGACGCCACAACGAGCACGGTCACCCTCCCCACTCGGGGCCGCCTCAACCTCATGCGCACCGCTCTCGTCGGTTTCGGCCATCGCGCCGAGCAAGACTGGGACGGCGTGATGCGCCTGGCGTTCACCGTCGACGGCACGCACGAGCAGAGCGCTGGGGTCGAGATCCGGCAGCGCGACGACGAACTCGACCTGACCATCACCTCCGATGCCGATCCGGCGATCGTAGCCGGGCAGGTCGCCCGCGTGCTCTCGGTCCACGTCGACGGCGCCGGCTTCGCCGACCTGGCCGGACGTGACCCGGTCGCCGCGGCCCTGGTTGCGGCGGCCGACGGCCTGCGCCCGCCGCAGTTCTACTCGCCGTATGAGGCTGCCGCATGGTCGATCCTCAGCGCCCGGCGGTCCGCGGCCCAGGGCCGGGTGCTGCGGCAACGGCTCTCCGAGCAACTCGGCACGGCATACGACCTGGCCGGCCAGACGCTGCACTCCTTCCCGGCGCCCAGCCGGCTGGCGACGTTGGCGCAGTTGCGCGGCCTCCCCGAGGCTGCGATTCCTCGTCTGCAGGCCATCGCGCATGCGGCGCCTGAGGGCAGGCTGTCCGCGGCGCGCTTGTTGGCGATGGACCCCGAGGACGCGCGACTCGATGTCCAGCACCTGCCGGGCATCGGACCCTTCTACAGCGGCCTGATCGTCTACCGCTCGCTCGGCCAGCCCGATGTCCTCGTCCTGATCGAGCCCCGCAGCCGCGCCGCGCTCGAACGCCTCTGCGGCGCGGCTCAGCCGATGACCGATGCGGAGTTCACCGCACGCGCGGAGGCGTGGCGCCCCTACCGGATGTGGATGACCTTCCTGGCCCGGGCCGTGGGCGAGAGCGTGTCTGCGCCGGCCAGATGATCGCCACGCCGAGTCTCTGCGGAGCGAGGCGCGGGGCACGCCGAACGGGTGGCGTCGAGGACTCGACGCCACCCGCCCCCGACCCCCCTCACGCCCGGCCGCGTTGTCAGCCGGCCGCCGAAACGGTGAATCCAGCCGCCACGGGACCTAGCCCGCGTGGGTGAGCGCTCGGGTTATCGCGGACATAGATGACCACCGATCTCTACCTCGACGGACTTTCCGCCGGTGTGACGTCGAGGGTCCAGCATCGGGATTACCGGGCGATTAACCCGGGCCGGCCGGCGCCACACGACGCGGAAAGTCACCCGGCTCGAGGGAGCCGAGTGACGTTCCGGGGGTGGCGCAGGCCGGCCTTTCAGTCCTCGAAAGAGGCCTTGCGGGTCTTGAGGACCTCGTCGATCAGGCCGTACTCCTTGGCCTCGTCGGCCGAGAGGATCTTGTCGCGCTCAATGTCCTTGCGGACCTGCTCGACGCTGCGGCCGGAGTGCTTGGCCCAGGTCTCCTCGAGCCACTCGCGCATCCGCAGGACCTCCTTGGCCTGGATCTCCAGGTCGGACGCCTGTCCGTAGTCGCCGCCCATGAGCGCCGGCTGGTGGATGAGCACGCGGGCATTCGGCAGGGCGAAGCGCTTGCCGGGCGCACCCGCGCCGAGCAGTACCGCCGCGGCGGACGCGGCTTGGCCGATGACGAAGGTCTGCACATCGGGGCGGATGTACTGCATCGTGTCGTAGATCGCGGTCATCGCCGTGAACGAGCCGCCGGGGCTGTTGATGTACATCAGGATGTCGCGGTCGGGGTCCTGAGACTCCAGCACGATCAACTGGGCGATGATGTCGTCCGCCGAGGCGTCGTCGACCTGCACGCCGAGGAAAATGATGCGGTCCTCGAAGAGCTTGGTGTAGGGGTCGGTGCGCTTCATCCCGTAGGACGTGCGCTCCTCGAACTGCGGGAGGATGTAGCGGCTGCTGGGAGCGGGGACGTGGAGTCGGCCCGCGGCCATACCGAAATCAGTCATGTCTGTCGTCCTTGATCCGTGGCCCGCGGTCACTCGGTGACCGGGTTGTCGTCGGAGGCGGCCTGCTTCGCGCTGCGGAAGACGTGGTCGACGAAGCCGTAGGCCTTCGCTTCCTCGGCGGTGAACCAGCGGTCGCGGTCGGAGTCGGCCTCGATCTGCTCCAGGCTCTGGCCGGTGTGCTGGGCGATCAACTCGGCCATCTGCTTCTTGATGAAGAGCATCTGCTCGGCCTGGATCTTGATGTCCGAGGCCGTACCACCGATACCGCCCGAGGGCTGGTGCATCATCACGCGGGCGTGCGGCGTGGCATAGCGCTTGCCGGGGGTGCCGGCCGAGAGCAGGAACTGGCCCATCGATGCGGCCATCCCCATCGCGACCGTCGCGACGTCATTGGGCACCCAGTTCATGGTGTCGAAGATCGCCATGCCGGCGGTCACCGAGCCGCCCGGGCTGTTGATGTAGAGCCAGATGTCCTTGGTCGGGTCCTCGGCGGCGAGCAGCAGCATCTGCGCACAGATCGCGTTCGCGTTGTCGTCGCGGACTTCGGAGCCGAGGAAGATGATGCGTTCCTTGAGCAGCCGGTTGTAGATGTGATCGTCGAGCCCGAACTGCCCACCCTGGGCAGCTGCGCTGGGGTTGCTCACGCTGGTCTCCGTCCTGACGGCGTGCTCGTTGCGGATAGTCATGGTGACCCTAACGCGCGGCCTTTCCCAGACAATCCCGCCGTATGCCGTGTTCGCCCTGAGCGCAGCGCCCCACCTCTCCCGTCGAGTGGCCGGTTCAGGGTCGTCGAGTGGCCGGTTCAGGGTCGTCGAGTGGCCGGTTCAGGGTCGTCGAGTGGCCGGTTCAGGGTCGTCGAGTGGCCGGTTCAGGGTCGTCGAGTGGCCGGTTCAGGGTCGTCGAGTGGCCGGTTCAGGGTCGTCGAGTGGCCGGTTCAGGCCGACCCGGTCGCCGCGTCGCTCGGGACGGTCGGCGCGGCTTCGGGCTCAGGCTCGCGCACCGAGGGCACCATCAGCAGGGCCAAGATCGCGCCGGCCCCGACGACGAGCAGCGACTTCAGGACACCGACGTGGTCACCGAGGAAGCCCAGCAGGGGCGGGCCGGCGATGAAGGCGGCATACCCGATCGTCGCGACGACCGACATCCGGGAGGCTGCGCGCGCGGGGTCGTCGGCGGACGCACTCATACCGACCGGGAAGCCGAGCGCGGCGCCCAAGCCCCAAATCGCGGCGCCGAGATAGGCGAGGACGGCGCCGCCGAAGATGACCAGAAGCGCCCCCAGCACGGCCAAACCGAAGCTGACCCGAAGCACCGGCACCCGGCCGTGCCGGTCGAGCAGGCCGGTGCCGACGAGGCGGCCGACCGTCATAAACGTCAAGAAGGTTGCGAAGGCGAGCACACCGGCCCAGGTCGGCAGGTCGTACCCCTCGTGGAAGGCGACCGCGAGCCAGTCGTTCGCCGTCCCCTCGGTAAAGGCTGCGACAAGCACGACGAAGCCAATCAACAGGGTGCGCGGCTCGGTCCACGCCGAGGCGGCTTTGGTGCCGGCACCCGCGTGGTGGGCTGCCGTAGCCCCGGCTGCCGTCGCGTCGTGCGGCAAGAGCGAACGCAGGGACCACACCCCGATCACGACGACGAGGACGGCGATCGCGACCATGTGGACGAGGATGCGGACACCGGCCCAGGACAGCGCGGCACCCAGCAGCGCCGAGACCACTGTCCCACCGGAGAAGGCCGCGTGGAAGTGCGGCATGATCGCCCGGCCGAGATGGCGCTCGACGTCGGCCCCCTCGAGGTTCATGCCGACATCCCAGGAGCCCACCCCCAGGCCGGCGAGGAAGAGGCCGACCATCAGCAGGGCGCGCGAGTGCGCGACATCGACGCCGAGCCCGATCACCAGGATCCCCGTCGCGGCCATGGCCAGGGCCGTGCCCACGACCGCAGGCAGCCCGAAGCGCTCGATCAGCTTGCCCGTGGAAGGCAGGGCCAGGACCGAGCCGAGCGACATCGCGAACAGGGTGGCCCCGAGTTCGCCCGCGCTCAGGCCGAGTTCGAGCTTGGCGTCGGCGATCCGCGACGCCCAGCCGGCGAAGGCCAGACCGGCGAGAGTGAACAGGGCAAAGACGCTGGTCCGGGCAGCGAGGGCGACCGAACGGTCGACGGGTGCTGGGGTCATCGGGCTTCCTGGGCGAGAGTGGTCGTCGGGGGCAGGCGGGTCACGTGAACGGGGTCGAAACGATTCGAGTCGAACCGATTCGACTAGTGTGCCCTCCATGCCCGCGCCACGTCAAACCCGGAAGGCCGCCTCCGCTACCAGCCGACCGGCCGCTTCGGCCGGACAGCCCGGGCGAGCCAAACGCCCCACGCTCCGCGATGTCGCAGAGCTGGCCGGCGTCTCCTTGTCAACGGCCTCGCTCGTCTTCAGCGGCCGCGGGCCGGTCTCCGACGCCACCGCGGCACGCGTGCGCGCCGCAGCGCAAGAACTGGCGTATGCCGGCCCCAACCCCCTCGCCTCCTCGTTGCGTCAGGGCCGCACCGGCACGGTCGGGGTCGTGGTCGAAGGCCGACTGGGCGACGCCTTCGGCGACCCCTTCGCGCTGACCGTTCTTGACGGACTCGCCCGCGAGTTGGACGCCATCCCCGCCGCGCTGCTGCTCCTCCCCCGCGAACCGGGCGACGATTCCCGCCTGCTAGCCCAGCTTGGCGCGGCGGCAGTCGACGCGGTCGTTTTTGCGCTCTGCGGGCCGCGGGACGACCCGGCCGTGGACCTCTTGGCCGGGCGCGGCATACCGATGATCGCCGCGGGCGCGCCCGTCGACCCGCGGGTGCCGCAACTGCTGGTGGCCGAGCGGGCTGCCAGCGCAGAGGTGGCACGGCTCCTGGTGGGGCTCGGTCATACGCGCATCGGGCACATCACCTTGCCGCTGGCGCCGCGTGTACCCACCGGCCCGGTCGCGCCGGCACAGGTCGCCCTGGCGTCCTATCCGGACGGGGCCGCCCGGGCGCTGGGTGTGCTCGATGTGGCGCCGGATGCCCGCGTGGTGCAGACCACGATCGCCGATGTGGCGTCCGGCGAGCAGGCCGCGCGGCTCCTGCTTGGGGTCCCCGCGCATGAGCGGCCGACCGCCATCATCGCCCAGTCGGACGTCCTTGCCGCCGGTGTCCTCCGGGTGGCGGCCGACCTCGGCCTGCGTGTGCCCGAGGACCTCTCGGTCACCGGATTCGACGGTCTCGACCTGCCCTGGGTGGACGTACGCCTGACCACGGTCGTGCAGGACGGCCAGGCCAGGGGCCGCGCCCTGGGCGCCATGGTCGCCGCCGCATTATCCGGCGCGAGCGTCCGCACCACGCACTTCCCCACGCACCTGCGTCTCGGCGAGACCACCGGGCCGCCGCCCACTCGCTGACGGCCCGTATGCCGGGGGCACCGCTCGGGCCCGGACAAAGCTTTCCCGCCCGATGCCAGAAACCCATCGTTCGCCACGGAAGTCTTCCGTGGCGAACGAGGGTCTTATGGCATCGGGCGGGAAAGCTGTCAGGCCACCAGAAGCGGTCAGGCCTTGGCGGCCTCGTCGGCAGGCGCGGCCTCGTCGGCAGGCGCGGCCTCGTCGGCGGGCGCCTCCACGGCGTCCGCCTCGACAACCTCACCCTCGATGGTGTCATCGAGCAGGTCGTCAGCGTCGACCTCGAGGATCGGCAATGACGGCTCGTCCTCGGCGTCCTCCTCGACCCCTAGCTCCGAGATGTCCACGACATTGCCCGAGGCGTCGGTGATCCTCGCCCGGTCGAGGACGGCCGCGAGGGCCTTGCGACGCGCCACTTCGGAGACCATGGATGGCACCTGGTTGTTGGCGTCGATGGCCTGGGCGAACTCGCTGGGGTCCATGCGGTACTGCTGCGCCTGCATCAGTAGGTATTCGACGAACTCCTCCTGCGAGACGTCCACGTCTTCCTGCTCCACCAGCGCGTCGAGGATGAACTGCGCCTTCAGCGCCCGGCGGGTGGACTCATCGACCTCGGCCCGGTGCTCGGCGTCCTCGAGGCGACCCTCCTCCTGAAGGTGGTGGTTCACCTCGTGCTCGATGACGCTCTCGGGCATCGGGACATCGAGGGTGTCGATGAGGTGCTCGAGGATCTTGTCGCGGGCCTGCAGGCCCTGCTCGAACTTCTTGGCGCGCTCGGTGGTGGCGTTCACCTCGGCCTTGAGCTCATCGAGAGTGTCGAACTCCGACGCCAACTGGGCGAAGTCGTTATTGAGCTCCGGCAGCTCGCGCTCCTTGACCGACTGGACCGTGACCGTGCACTCGGCGTCCTCGCCCGCGTGGTCGCCCCCGGCCAGAGGCGCGGTGAACGTCGCCGACTCGCCGGCACTCAGCCCGGTGAGCGCCTCATCGAGGCCGATGAGCATATTGCCGCTGCCGACCTCGTAGGAGATGCCGGCCACCTCGTCGATGGACTCCTCGCCGATGGTGGCGGCCAGGTCGATGGAGACGAAGTCGCCCACGCCGGCCGCCCGCTCAACCGGGACCAGGGTGCCGAAGCGGGTCCGCAACTGGTCGAGGCGCTCGGTGATGTCCTCGTCGGTGACCACGACGTCATCGACGGTAACCGCGATGGTGTCGAGGTCGGGCAGGGTGATCTCTGGGCGGACGTCGACCTCGGCGGTGAAGGCCAACGGCTCGGAGTCGTCCATGGGCACCGCGGTGATCTCGACCTCGGGCTGCCCGATCGGGCGGACCTCGGCCTCCTCGACAGCCTGGCCGTAGAAGTTCGGGAGGGCCTCGTTGATGGCCTCCTGCAGCACGGCGCCGCGACCCACCCGCTGGTCGATGATCCGCGCCGGAACCTTGCCCTTGCGGAATCCGGGGACCGAGATCTGCGACCCGATCGCGACGTAGGCCGCGTCGATGCTCGGCTTGAGCTCGTCATACGGGACCTCGACGGTCAGCTTGACCCGCGTGGGGCTCAGGGTCTCGGCAGCGGTCTTCATCAGGTGGCACTCCAGCAATCGGATCAGGGTTCGGGCACAGGGGCCCAGCAGTCGAGCGCGCGAGCGCATCGAAACGGGGGCGTGGCTGCGTCCATCCTATGGGCAGCGGCGGTTACGCCCAAAAACGCCGAGCGGCGTCGGGGTAGCCGGATTTGAACCGGCGGCCTTCCGCTCCCAAAGCGGACGCGCTACCAACCTGCGCCATACCCCGTTGCACGGGCGCCCCCAACGAGCGCATTCCTAGCCTTGGCTGGATCGGGCGCCGATGGCCCGGTCAGGGCCCTCGGCTCGGTCGCCGGGATCTCGATGAACCGACGCTGACCTGTGGAAATGCCGTGCGAGCGGGCGACGAGAATCGAACTCGCGTAATCAGTTTGGAAGACTGAGGCTCTACCATTGAGCTACGCCCGCGTGCCGTATGCCCGCGTGGACACCAGCGAGCGTATGGTAACCGCCCGCTTGCCCGCCCCTGCAAATCCGTGACCGAGTCCGTACTCTCGACGGGCTGCGACGATGCCCGCCTGTGGCTGATGTGGCTCGCGATGATAGAATCACCCCGGCCACCGGCCTTGCCGGCTGCGCTGTGCATGTCCTTTTGCTTCGTCGGCACTGCTGCCCATAGATGACGTCACACCGCGTCCAACCGCCGTCCATACCCAGGGGAACACACCATGACCGACCGCCAGCCCGCGATGAACCGGTCGCGACGCAGCACGGCGCGCCGCGGACTGACCCTCCCCGTCGCCGTCATTGCGACCGTGACGGGCGTCTCCTTGGCCCCGGCCGCGGCGAGCGCCATGACAGGCAACGCGCTGCCGGCGATCATCGTGCTCGCCACGGGCACCGACACCTCGACCAGCGACACGACGACGACGTTCACCCCGCCGCCGACCGACCCGACGACGACCGACGCGACCACGTCCGACCCGACGACCGAGCCGACCTTTACGCCGCCGCCGTCCGACACCACGAGCACCAGCCCGACATCGACCTTCACGCGACCGACGACCAGCGCCAGCGCACCGCCCACCAGCACGCGACCGACGAGCACGAGCAGCACCAGCCGGCCGGCGACCTCCAGCACGAGCACCCGCCCGACCGTCGCGAGCACCACGCCGGTCGCGCCGACGAGCGTCGCTCCACCACCCCCCAGCACCTCCGGGGCTGTGAGCACGACGGCGCCGATCACATCCACGTCGAGTTCGTCATCCTCGGCCGCCGGTGCAGGTGCGGACACCCCGACCAACGAAGGCCCCGGCATCCAGGAGCGCGTGAGCAATATCGCCAACGACATCCTGGGCAACGGGACCAACTGGGATTTGATCAAGAAGACCCTGATCGGCCTGGCCCTCGCCGGCCTCGGCGTCCTCGCGATCGCCGTCGTCCGACCCCGGCGCCACTGACCGCTCCGTCCCTCAACCCTGCTGGGACACCCCTGTCCGTACGTGGCTCCCTAAGCTCTGCTAGCTGGGCTTAGGTGACCTCCCCCAGGTTCTACCCTGCTGGACGACACCTAACGTGTGCTAGCAGAGTTTAGGAACGGGGCTTGACGCACGAGAAATACGTGCTCGGCCGGCCGGCGGCCAGGGCCTTCCCCTCGAAGCCGTCCAGGTCCTTCCATTCCGGGCGCGGGACTTCGGCAACCGCGAACCCCGGGAACTGCGCCAGCTGGGCCCGCACCCACGCGCGATAGACCGGATGATCGGTCGCGATCAGCAAGCGCCCACCGGGCGCCAGCAACGTATGCAGCATGGTCAGATTCCGCTGTTGCACGAAGCGCCGCTTGGCGTGCTTCGGCTTGGGCCACGGGTCGGGGAAGAGCAGATGGATCGCGGCGAGCGTCCCGGGCTCGAAGCCGCGCTCGAGTAGCGCCAGCGCATCCCCGGCCCAGACGCGCAGGTTGGTCACGTCACGGGCCTGCGCCGCGGCCAGCATCCGCACGACCCCCGGCAGGTGAACTTCGGCCGCCAGCACATCGTGCTCGGGGTGGGCGGCGGCATACCCGATCGCGGCGGCGCCGTGACCGGAGCCGATCTCGACGACCAGGGGCGCCATCCGCCCGAAGGCCGCCGCGCGATCCACCGGAAGTGCGGGGACCTCCGCGTCGGGCAACAAGGTGACCAGCCGTTCCTTGGTCAACGAAGAGAGGCGATACCGCGGCGTATAGGTGCGGATCCGGCTCGGGTGCGCAACACCGTCAGGGACCCCGGTGGTAGGCGTGGTCACAGCTTCCATACCACCAGTGCCCCGCGGTCGTCGCCGTCCCCGCCGAGCGCCTCGCGGCACAGATACGCCGCGAAGCCCTCGAAGCCGACTTGCAGCGCCCGCTCGGCCACGCCGCCCATCCAGTCGATGCCGTCCAGCAACTCCCCGGTCCGCGTCTCGACGATCCCGTCGGTGTAGAGGATCAACGCATCACCGGTGTGCACCTCCCCCTCCATGCGCGGGAAGGGGATGCCGTCGATCAGACCGAGCGCCGGCCCTTGTTCGCCCTGCAGGGGATCCCATGTATTGCGCGCTGCCGAACACCGCATGGCGGGCGGGTGGCCGGCGCTGCTGATCCAGAAGCGGTCCGTGGCGGGATCGATCTCCAGGTGCACCGCGGTAGCGAAGCCCTCGCGCCACGGTTGTCGCACCAGATAGGCGTTGGCCGCGGACAAGAAGCGCTCGGGCTCGACCTGCCCGAGCAGGCCGCTGAAGGCACCGGCCACCATCAGCCCCCGGGAGCCGGCCCGCAAGCCGTTCCCGCTGACATCGATCAGGGCAAACTCCAGGTGCCCCGGGTGAAACCCGGGCGCGCTGATCAGGACGTCCCCGGCGAAGGCATCGCCGAACGCCCCGACCACCGCCGCTTCAGCCCGGTACCCCTCCGGCAGGGCCGGAAGCACGGCCAGCTGCTGCTGGCGCGTCCGCAACTCCACCAGCATCCGGTTGCTGCGCGTGCCATAGGTACCCAGGCTGGCCCGCGAGGCCGAGAGGGCGTACATCGCGATCATGCCGGCGGCCATGCTCGACAACACGGTGATTGCGCGCAGCGGCGTCGTAGGAACGATCCAAAAGACGAGTGCGAGCAGGCCCGCAATGAAGACGTAGAGCCCGATCAGGGGCGTCGGCGACAGGAACAAGCCGGCCACGACGACCCACGGTGCCAGGGTCAGCAGGGGGAACTCGTCGGGCCAGGTGATGTGCAAGGCCGCGCTGCCTGCCACCATCACCATGAGCATGACCAGCCGAGCGCGTTGCGAGAGCCGGATCTGCCCCAGCCGAACCTGCAATCGTCGCCAGGAAACGCGCGGTCCCACGCGTTGTGCTTGGGCGACGGTAGCCATGCCGTCAGTCGCTGGACGGCAGCGGAGGCAGCACGCCGTCCCGCTCGTATGCCGCAACCATCTCCAGGCGACGCACATGCCGCGGATCGTTCGAGAAGGGCGTTGCGAGGAAGGTCGCGACCATCGCCTTCGCCTCGTCCACGGCCGTCATCCGGGCGCCGATGGAAATGACCTGGGCATTGTTGTGCTCGCGCGCAAGCTGCGCCAGTTGTTCGTTGTAGCACAACGCGGCTCGGATGCCGGCGACCTTGTTGGCCGCCAGCTGTTCCCCATTGCCGGAGCCACCGAGCACCACGCCGAGCGAGTCGGGATCGGCCGCCACGGCTTGCGCGGCACGCAGGACGTAGACCGGGTAGTCATCGAGCGCGTCGTACTCGAGCGGCCCGTGATTGGTGACCTCGTGACCCTCCGCTGTCAAGAAGCCGACCAACTCACCGAGGAGTTCGTATGCCGCGTGGTCGCCGCCGATGTGTACGCGCATCAGTCCTCCTGGTCGAAAATCGGACCGCGGGTCCGGGTGCGCTTGAGTTCAAAGAAACCATCGGTTCCGGCGACGAGCACGCAGCCATCCCACAGTCTGCCAGCCGCTTCGCCCCGTGGCGAGGGGCTGACGACCGGGCCGAAGAAGGCGACGCCCTCGACGGCGATCACCGGCGTGCCGACGTCGTCGCCGACCAGGTCGATGGCGCGCTGGTGGGAGGCACGCAGCGCCTCGTCACCGGCGTCGCTCGAGCCGGCGGTAGCGAGGTCGGCCGGCAGCCCCACCTCGGCCAGGGCCTCGGCCATGACGGCGTCGTAGTCTTTGCGCTGCTGGTGATGGATCCGCTCCCCCAGCGCATCGTAGAGCGGTTTGACGACACCGTCGCCGTGCGCCGCGCGCGCGGCCATGATCACCCGGACGGGAGCCCAGGCCGCATCCATCAGGGCGCGGTAGTCCGCTGGCAGATCGCGGCCCTCGTTCAGGACGGACAGGCTCATGACCGACCAGGTGACATCGACCGGGCGAACCTCTTCGACGGCCATCAGCCACCGCGACGTCATCCAGGCCCAGGGGCACACGGGGTCGAACCACATCTCGACCGGCGTGCGAGCAGAGTCGACAGAATCCGAGGTGGGAGACATGCGGTCATTCTGCCACCCTTACCGGAGCGTGAAAGTATGGCGCGAAACTGGGTGATCCCCAGCCAACCTTTCAGGAGTGAGAAGTGCCCGGAACCAATTTGACGCGCGCTGAGGCCCAGGACCGCGCTGCGATCGTGGCGACCGAGAGCTATGTCGTCAAACTCGACCTGACGACGTCACCGGAGACCTTCCGCAGCGTCACGACCGTGCGTTTCACAGCCACGCCGGGTGCCTCGAGTTTCATCGACCTCATCGCGCGGAGCGTCGAGGCGATCACCCTCAACGGTGAATCGCTCGATCCGGCAACGCATTTCGCCGACTCCCGGATCAGCCTCCCGGATCTCGCGGCCGCCAACGAGCTTGTCGTCGACGCCACCTGCGCCTACATGAACACCGGTGAAGGCCTGCACCGATTCGTCGACCCGGTCGACAACGAGGTCTACCTCTACACCCAGTTCGAGGTCCCAGACAGCCGCCGGATCATGGCCGTCTTCGAGCAGCCCGACCTCAAGGCGACCTTCGCCTTCAGCGTCACCGGACCAGATCACTGGCAGGTCGTCTCGAACGCGATCACCCCACAGCCCGAGCCCGCCGGACCCGGCACGGCCACCTGGACCTTCCCCGCAACGGGGCGAATCTCCTCCTACATCACCGCGCTCGTCGCCGGCCCGTATGCCGTGGTGCGCGACAGCGTCCAGACGCGGGCCGGCACTATCGACCTCGGCGTCTTCTGCCGGACCTCGATGCTGCCCCACCTGGACGCCGACAATGTGCTGGCGGTGACCAAGGCCGGCTTCGGCTTCTTCGAGGAGATGTTCGACGCCCCCTACCCCTTCACCAAATACGACCAGCTCTTTACGCCCGAATACAACATGGGCGCGATGGAGAACGCCGGCTGCGTGACCATCAACGAGCTCTATGTCTTCCGCGGCAAGGTGCCCGACTCCACCGTCGAGCGCCGGGCATTGACGATCCTGCACGAACTCGCGCATATGTGGTTCGGCGATCTGGTCACCATGAAGTGGTGGGACGACCTCTGGCTCAATGAGTCGTTCGCCGAGTGGGCCTCGACCGTCTGCCAGGCGGAGGCCACCGAGTGGCAATCCGCATGGACCACTTTCTGCACGCACGAGAAGGCCTGGGCCTACCGCCAGGACCAACTCTCCTCGACGCACCCGATCGTCGCGCCCATCCGCGACCTGCACGATGTCGAGGTCAACTTCGACGGCATCACCTACGCCAAGGGCGCGTCGGTCCTCAAGCAACTCGTTGCGTATGTCGGCCGCGACCCCTTCGTCGCTGGCCTGCGGACCTATTTCGCCAAGCATGCGTGGAGCAATACGACGCTGGGCGATCTGCTCATCGAGCTTGAGGCGGCGTCCGGCCGTGATCTGCGCACGTGGGCGCAACTGTGGTTGGAGACGGCCGGCGTCAATGTCCTTACGCCCCAGATCGATTCGGACGATCGTGGCCTGGTCAGCGCGGCCAGCATCGCTCAGACCTGCGCGTCCGGAGATCAGCAGTTGCGCCCGCATCGCCTCGTCGTCGGGACGTATGACGTGATCGACGGCGCCTTCGTCCGCACCGGCCGGCACGAGCTCGACGTCGACGGCGAGAACACGCCGCTGCCGATGCTCATCGGGCAGCCGCGTCCGGCACTGGTCCTGGTCAACGATGAGGATCTTGCCTACGCCAAGATCCGCTTCGACGAGCGTTCGCTTGCCACGGTCCTGGCACATCCGCGGGGCTTCGCCGAAACCTTGCCGCACTCGCTCGCTGTCGCGACCGTCTGGGACATGACACGCGATGGCGAGATGGCGGCGAGCGACTATCTGCCCTATGCCCTGGCCGTCATCGACGGCGAGCGCGACTCCGCGCTGCTGCGCAATCTGCTCGCGCAGGTGCACACCTGCCTGGTCCACTATTTGGCGCCCGAGCACCGGGACGACGCCCACCGCCTGGTCATCGCCCGGGGTCTCGAACTGGCTCAGGCCGCACCGGCCGGAAGCGATGCGCAACTGCAGTTGGTCACGGCATACGCCGCGTTGATCGCCCCCGGCGACGACACGACGACGCTGGCCGGGCTATACGACGGGTCGGTCACGCTGCCGGGCCTGAGCCTCGACACCGACATGCGGTGGACGCTGTTGACCGGGCTGGTTGCCGCGGGCGCCGCTGGCGATGAGCAGATCCAGGCAGAACTCGAACGCGACAACACCTCCACGGGCCGCGAACGCGCCGCCCGGGCACGAGCGAGCGCGCCGACACCGGCAGCGAAGGCGGTGGCGTGGGCGTGCGGCGTCGAGGACGTCAAGACGCCGAACTCGGTCATCCAGGCCCTGGCGGCCGGGTTCAACCGCGCTACCGATCCGGCCCTCTTGCAGCCCTACATCGCCCGATTCCTCGACGGCGCGCTCGGCATTTACGAGAGCCGCACCCACGCTATCGCCGAGGAGATCAACGGCTTCTATCCGGCGGGATTGGCCGGTCCCGACCTGCTCGCGGCGACGAACGCCTGGCTTGAGGAGCACACCGATGCGCCCGCCGCCGTGCAACGGGTGATGGCCGAGAATCGCGACGGCGTCGCCCGCGCGGTCGCGGCGCAGGAGCGTGACCGGGCGGGTGCCTGAGCGCGTCGTGAACTTTTCGACCGCCTGGCTGGAGCGTCTGACCCGCAAGGAGACCTGGACCTGGTTCAGCGATGTCCCGCTGAAGATCCTGCTGACGATCATCTTGGCCGTCGCCACCCGATGGGTCTTGCACCGGGTCATCCACCGCGCCGTCGGCCTCGCGATCAGCCGTGGCGAGCGCGCCGATCGCACGACTACCCAGCGCGTGTTCGCGCACGCGACCGGCTGGGATCACGATCGGCACAAGCAGCGGCTGGAAACCCTCGGCACGATCCTGCGCAGTGCCGTCACCATCGTCATCGGGCTGATCGCGATCTTGACGGTGATGGCGCTCCTCGGGATCCCCCTGGCTCCGCTGCTCGCGTCGGCGGGGGTCGGCGGAGTGGCCCTCGGCTTCGGGGCACAGAGCCTGGTCAAGGACTTCCTGTCCGGCATCTTCATGATCATGGAAGACCAGTACGGCGTCGGCGACCTGATCGACACCGGTGTCGCGACCGGCACGGTCACCGACGTCAGCCTGCGCATCACGACCTTGCGTGACGGCAACGGAGTCACCTGGCACATCCGCAATGGCGAGATCCTGCGGGTCGGCAATCGCAGTCAGGGGTGGGCGATGACGATGGTCGACCTGCCGATTGCCTATGACGCGACGCCGGAGAAGGCGATCCGTGCTCTGAAGGAGATGGTCGCCGCGTTCGCGGCCGACCCGGACTGGGACGGCAAGGTGCTCGACGTTCCTGAGGTGCTGGGCGTCGAGTCCATCGTCGGCTCCACGATGATTCTGCGAGTGATGGCGAAATGCAAGGCGGGAGAAGAGTTTTCGGTGCAGCGTGAGTTGCGTTTGCTCGGCAAGCAGGCCCTCGACAGGGCGGGCGTCCCGGGGCCGCCGGTGAGCGTCATCCCCTCCTCGGGGGGAGCCCCATGAGTGAGCCGACGTTCTTCGATGCGGTGGGCGGGCACGCGACCTTCGATCGTCTGGTGACCGCGTTCTATGCCGGTGTGGCAGACGATGCGCCGTTGCGTGCGCTCTACCCGGAGGCGGACCTCGTGCCGGCGGCCGAGCGGCTGCGGATGTTCCTCGAGCAGTACTGGGGCGGCCCGACCACCTACTCCGAGCAGCGCGGGCATCCCCGCTTGCGGATGCGTCATCACCCGTATGCCGTGACCCCCGCCCAGCGTGATCGCTGGCTCCTGCACATGCTCGCGGCCGTGGACACCCTCGAGTTGGACGAGGCCCACGACCTGATTCTGCGCGACTACCTCACGCGCGCGGCCTACTCCCTCGTCAATACCCTCGACTAATCGTCGAAAGGCCGGTTCAGCCCCGTCGAAAGGCCGGTTCAGCCCCGTCGAAAGGCCGGTTCAGCCCCGTCGAGAGGCCGGTTCAGCCCCGTCGAGAGGCCGGTTCAGCCCCGTCGAGAGGCCGGTCTGGGCGGTCTGGGCCGCACGCAGCGGGCGGGCCGGGTCTCGCCTCGATCAAGGAGTCAGTTGACGCTCGCCGAACACGTCGACCAGGGTGTCCGGGCGGTCGGTCACGATCCCGTCAACGCCGAGGTCGAGCAGTCGTCGCATCTCGGCCGGGTCGTCGATCGTCCAGACGTGCAGGTGCTTGCCGAGGCGATGCACCTGACGCACCAGCCCCGGGGTGACCAGTCGGACCCTCCGCCCGCGGACGGTATGCCCGGTCGGGATCTGCAGCACCGGCGCCGGCGAGTGCAGAATCCGGCTGAGCAGGTGCGGCGTGAAGCGCATCTGGGCCACCCCACGCGGCCCCATCGCCGTGGCGAGACCGGGTCCGAGCGCCTTGCGCACCGCTGCCAACCGGGCGTCGGAGAAGGAGCCGACGCAGACCCGGTCAAGGGCGCTGTGCGACCGGATAGCCGCTACTAGCGGCTCGATCGCCCCCACCGCCTTCACGTCGATATTGATGCGAGCCTCGGGAAAGGTCTCCAGCACCTCGTCCAACAGCGGTATGCCGTCGCCCGCGGCCGTGCGGGCGGCCGCCACAACGGCATACGGCAAGTCGGCGATGGCACCGGCGGTGTCGGTCACCCGGTCCAGGACAGTGTCGTGAAAGGCGACGAGGACACCGTCCGAGGTTGTGTGCACATCCGTTTCCAGATAGCGAAAGCCAAGGTCGATCGCCGCGCCGAAGGCGGCAATGGTGTTCTCCCGCCCCACATTTGGGGTGAATTCGGCGCCGCCGCGGTGCGCGAGGCCGACCGGCCCGGTGGTGTCGAAATACGGATGGTCGGCCGCGCGCATCGCGATCAGTACCGTGCCCAGATAGCGGTGTCGGTGGGCACCTTGCCGTCTGCCGTCAGCTCGCCGGACGCGATGACGAGGTCCGCGCCCTCGGGCAGCGCGACCGGGATCTCGCCGAGATTGATCAGCACGAGCGTCGGGTAGGCGTCGTCCTTGCCCGTGTTGAGATAGGCCACGACATCCTCGCCGAGGCCGCCGATCTCGCGCAGGCTGCCCAGCCCCAGCTCGCGCTCGCGCCGGAGGTGCAGCAGGCGCGTGTACAGGTCGAGGGTGGAGCCCTCGGCGTCGGCCTGTTGGTCCGCGGCGAGCGCGGCATACGCCTCGGGCTGCGGCAGCCACACCTTCTCCGACGGCCCGAAGCCGAGCCCCGGCGCATCGTGGGTCCACGGCAGGGGAATCCGGCAGCCGTCGCGGCCGAGTTCCTTGTGGCCGGTGCGCAGGTAGACCGGGTCCTCGCGCAGCTCGTTGGGGACCTCCATCGACTCGGGGAGCCCGAGTTCCTCACCTTGATAGATGTATGCCGACCCCGACAGCCCCAGCATCAGCGTCGTCGCCGCGCGGGCGCGGCGCAGACCGACGACCGGGTCGGGCTGCGGGTCACCGATGCCGATGCCATTGGGCCGCTTGGTGCCGACCGGCAGGGCTAGTCGGGTGGCGTGCCGGATGACATCGTGATTGGACAGCACCCAGGTCGCCGGGGCGCCGACCGAGTCGCACACCTCCAACGACTTGCGGATGACCGCACGCAGATCCGTTGCCCGCCAAGGGCATTCGAGGAAGTCGAAGTTGAAGGCCTGGTGGAACTCGGTGTTGCGGATGTAGAGCGCCGCCCGCTCCGGCGGGTTGACCCACGCCTCGGCGCACAGAATGCGATCCGGCTCGCCATAGCTGTCGAGCAACGCCCGCCAGCTCTCGTAGATTGTGTGCACGCCGTCCTGGTCCCACATCGGCGCCGCGTTGGTCGCCTCCTCCGGCTCGTCGGGGCCGAGCAGCTCCTGCGGCCCGGCCCAGTCCGGCAGCGACGGCTCCTTGACCAGACCGTGGGCGACGTCGACGCGGAAACCCGCAACACCGCGCTTGACCCAGAAGCGGATGACGTCGAGGAACTCCTCGCGGACCTCCGGGTTGTCCCAGTTCAGGTCCGGCTGCTTGACGTCGAAGATGTGGAGGTACCACTGGCCCGGGGTGCCGTCGGCCTCGGTGACGCGGGTCCAGCCCGGACCGCCGAAGACGGACTTCCAATTGTTCGGCGGCTCGCTGCCGTCGACGCCTTTGCCGTCGCGGAACATGTATCGCGCGCGCTCGGGGCTGCCGGGCGCTGCGGCGAGGGCGGCCTGGAACCAGGGGTGTTCGTCGGAGGAGTGATTGGGCACCAGGTCGACAATGACCTTCAGCCCCAACGCATTTGCGTCGTCGAGCAGGCCTTGGAAGTCGGCGAGGGTGCCGAAGAGGGGGTCGATGTCGCGGTAGTTGGCGACGTCATACCCGGCGTCCGCCTGCGGCGAGACATAGAAGGGGGAAAACCATACGGCATCAACGCCGAGGGCCTTCAGATAGGGCAGTTTGGCGCGCGCCCCGGGCAGGTCGCCGATGCCATTGCCAGTGCTGTCGGCGAACGAACGCGGATAGATCTGATAGATCACGGCGTGCCGCCACCAGGCCGCATCGGCCCGGTCGTGGTCGTGGATCGTCGTGGTTGTCGGCTGCGCAGGGGGGGCGGTCGTCACGGGCACCTATTGGACCGCATATCGGCCCTCGGACCCAAACTGATTCGCGGGTGTTTCGGATGTTGTTCATCGCAGGCTCGCCGGTGTTGACCGTCGCGGCTCGACGGTGTTGACCGTCGCGGCGAGCGTGCCGGTCAGGCTCTGGTCAGCAGGTCCGCGAGGGCGCGGACGGTCCGCTCGCCCCCAGCCAGGTGCCAGCGATATCCCCTGTGGTGCAGGACCTGCGCGTGGCCACCGGCGCCGAGCACGAGGGCTAGTCCGGGATACCAGTCCCAGTCCGCCGTGCCACTTTGCATGAAGGCCCCGAGGCGTCCCGTCGCGACGGCCGCGAGATCGCACGACCCGCTCCCGAGCACCCGGATGGTCGCGGGCCCGCGCGCCGCTGCCAGCCAGGGTTCGAGAACGTTCGGGTCACCGATGCGGGCCGGATGCAGATAGGTCGCGAGGCAGATCTGCTCTAAGGGAAGGTCGGGCATCGGTGTCAGGAGCCGGCCGTTGAGGCGGGTGCTGGGCCGACCGTCAGCGGTGACCCCACCGACCCAGGTCTCGTCGGTCAGCTCGCGTCGAACCGCGCCGAGCAGGCCACCATCGTTGTCCCGCAACGCAATTGCACTGCACCAGTTGCCGATCTCGTGGGCATAGTTGTAGGTCCCGTCGATCGGATCGATGATCCACTGTCGGCCATTACGCGACTCGCGCGCCGCGCCCTCCTCACCCAGGATGCCGTCGTCGGGTCGCAGCGCGGTCAGCGCGGCCACGATCTCCTCCTCGGCGGCGTGGTCGGCTGCGGTGACGATGTCGGAGATCGAGGTCTTGCGGATGCGCTCGAGCGGCTCGCGACGCAGCATCGTGCCGAGCGCGGCGCCGCGCTCGACGAGCAGCGTGGCCAGGACTGCGTCGTCAACGATGTCCGAGCGGTCTGCCAGGCTCTCGATCCAGGCCTGGGTGGGCCCCGTCGTCGGTTCCGTCTGCACGGGCGTCATGGCCTCACCCTAGGCGCGCCGGGCGACGCCGCGGCGAATCTCATCTGGCCAGGACATGGCCGGCAGACGTGCTCAGTCGCCACCAGGGCCCGCTGCGATGCACGCTCGCCGAGCCGTTCTCCACCAGGAACCGCAGCCCGTATGCCGCGAAGGCCATCCCGCCCGGAGCCCCGCCCGCCGCCGGCATTGCCTCGCCCCACACCCGAGCCCGCAGGGCATCGACCTGCGCGGCGAGGCCGGTACCGGCCGCGCCGAGTTGGGCGATGCCGGTGCGGGCGACCGTGAGCAGGTCGTCGGAGCTCACATCCGCCGCGTGGACCCACCCGGCGCGCGGTGGCGTGATTGCTGCCCATTGGACAAAGACCGAGGCGGGGGGCACGGGGATCACCGGATCGTTCTCGGGATGGCCGAGCACCCAGGCCAGGCGATCGAGGATGGCGCCGACGGGGACCGCATTGTCCGACTCCACCGGGTCGGCCAGGGCGAAGGTGCGCAGACCGAGCACCGTCCCGGCACCGGAGAGCCCGCGACCGGGGAGCATCCCGACATAGGCTGCGAGGACGGGGCCGAGGGCGTGCAGGCGCACGGCCGCCTCGGGATCCGCCTGGCGTGCCAGCGTCAGATAGCTCTGTAGGTCGGACAGCGAGGCGCGGTCGGCGAAGACATAGGCACCCGCGACCGCGCTGGGCATGCTCACCGCAGCCGCCTGCGGAAGCCGACCGGTCCACCGGCGTGCTCGGCGAGGGCGGCGCGTTCGTCGGCACTGAGCCGACGGGGCGAGGCGGACGCGAAGTCGTAGGCGACCAGCGTGGTCTCGGCGCGGGCATACGTCGTGGTCCCGATGTCATCGGGGTCGCACACGTCATATCCAATGTCGAAGTTTGCGCCGCCAATTGCCTTGGTCCACATGAAGATTCGCACCGGCGCAGGCCGGAAGTCGAGCGGCGCAAGGTATTCGATCTCGTGGCGGGCAACGAGGACGCCGGTCCGAAGCATGTCTTCGCGCTCCCCCAGCCACTCGCGGATCGCGACGACACGCGCATCCTCGAGCAGACGCAGAAATTGCACATTGTTCACGTGCGCGTAGGCGTCCATATCGCTCCAGCGAAGGGGCACGTCGACGTAGTAGTCGCGATCGGTCACCCGTCATCACTACGCCACGTCCGGCATCGGCGCAAGTCACTAGGGTGGAGCGGTGCCCGACACCTCTGCCGAGTCCCTGCTGGAGATCCTCACCCTTCAGGAGGTAGGGACCGCATCGATCGCCACCTCGGGCACCTTCCATCCCGAGTATGCCGGCGAGACCGGCGCCCGCGTCTTCATGGCCCCGAGCCAGCGGATGCCCCAGGGGCGGGTCTTCGGCGGTCAGGTGCTTGCTCAGTGCGTGATGGCCGCGGGGCTGACTGTGCGCGATGCCGCGCCCACGCGCGCGGTGCACAGCCTGCACGGCTACTTCATCCGACCCGGCGACGACACCTTGCCCATCCGGTTCGCGGTCGAGAACCTCCGCGACGGCAACTCCTTCTCCACCCGCCGTGTGCACGCCCTCCAGAACGGACAGGTCATCTTGTCGATGATCTCCTCTTTCCAGGAGCCGGCCGGGGGTCTCGATCACCAGGAGCCGATGCCGGACGTGCCCGCGCCGGAGGACGTCGAGCCCTATCGCGAGGAGTTGCGCCGCCGCGCCTACCCCGGCACGGCCCGCGAGACGATCGCCGCCCGGCCTGTGGAGTTGCGGCATGTCGAAGGCAATCTCTACACCCGCTCCATCGAGGACGGCCGAAGCCGGCAACACGTCTGGATGCGGGCCGCTGCGGGCCTGCCCAACGATAACCTCCTGCACGCCGCGGTGCTCGCCTATGCCTCGGACTATTCGCTTCTGGAGCCGATCCTGCGCCGGCACAACCTCGGGTGGGCTGACCCGCGCCTGCGCGTGGCCAGCCTCGATCACGCGATGTGGTTCCACCGTCCCGTCCGTATGGACGATTGGCTGCTGTATGCCGAGGAGTCACCGTCCGCACAGGGCGGTCGCGGCCTCGGCATCGGCCGGATGTTTCGCCGCGACGGGACCCTGGTCGCGACCGTCGCCCAGGAGGGCATGATGCGCGTCAAGGAGTCCTAAGCGTCGCGGGGCCATGCCTGTCGCTGCCCTCTTTCCTCACCCGTACCGGGGTTCTGCACCCCGACACTGGTCCGGACCGGTGCAGAAGTGCGCGTCCGGTGTCGAGGTGCGCATCCGGTGCAGAAGTGCGCGTCCGGTGTCGAAGTGCGCATCCGGTGCAGAAGTGCGAACTGAGGTCGTCGTGGGGAAGTGCTGTCTGGGGCGCGTCGCCCGGCACCTCCCGCCGTCCACAGCCCCTGGACGCGGGCGGCCCTTTCCACAGGTTTTGCGAGCGCCCTGGGCCCACCGGCTCGGTGCTGCCCGCGTGTGCGTCATGAACCAACAGTTCGAAATGCCGACGATCCTGCGCACCCGCGAGACCCACTGGCGAGACTTGCGCCAGGCCCGTTCGGACGGCAGAGTTGAGCGAGTACGGCGCGGGTTCTACGTCACCGTCAGCCGTGACCGACCGGCCTGGGAAGTCGCCCGTGACCGCGAACTCGCGGCGATCGCTGCCGCGGCTGCAGCCCTAACCTCCGTCTTTCACGGGGTTGTGGGTTGATGCCATGAGGTGCGCGCTGGTGCTGCTTGTGGTGGGTGAGCCTGTCGGGATGCCGCGTGGCGCTGCGGTGCGGGTCTTCGGGGTCGTCGGGTCGCGGGTGGGCAGGGTCTCGCGGCCGGTCAGGTCAGTAGCGGGGATGGCCTGACCAGCGGTGAAGACGGCGACGGCGGCCTGGGTCCAGGGCCAGGATTGTGGGAGGCGGAGGTGGCGCCGTCGTCCGCTGCGGGTGAGTCGGGCCGGGATGTGGAGGAAGCGGTAACGCAGGGCTTTCGGCTCGCACGTCTTCAACGTCTCGGGGAGGGCGAGCAGCCGTAGCCAGGCGGTCAGGTCGTCCGCGATGGCGACCGCGAGAAGCCAGGTGGTGTTGATGCCGTATTCGCGGGAGGGGAAGCGGCCGAGGCCGGTGTCTTTCGCGTGGCGGATGCTGTCTTCGACGCGGGCGTGGGCGCGGTGGCGGGCTTCGAGGAACGCCAACTGTCCGGTGG